>CBDTZB010000162.1:0-5946 GCA_965364795.1 uncultured Nocardioides sp. | reverse complement strand
ACAGGACGAGGGGGAGGGACCACTCCATGGCTACCGACTATGACGCGCCTCGCAAGAACGAAGAGGAATCGTCCGAAGAAAGCATCGAAGAGCTGAAGGCTCGACGTCACGACAAGAACTCGGGCAAGGTCGATGAGGACGAGACCGAGGCGGCTGAAGCCTTCGAGCTCCCCGGCGCCGATCTCTCCCACGAAGAGCTCGCTGTCGAGGTCAAGCCCAAGCAAAGTGACGAGTTCACCTGCATGAGCTGCTTCTTGGTTCACCACCGCAGCCAGTTGGCGGACGAGAAGAAGATGTACTGCAAGGACTGCGTCTGACCAGCAGCACCCCAAGCACAGCAGCACCTGAACCCGGGGTCGCGAACGTCACCTGTTGACATTCACGGCCACCGGGTTCGGCTTTTGAGCGTGCCGGGGACCGGTGGGTCAGTCCTTCTGCAGACCGGGCGGCAGGTGGCCGGTCGACTTGGCGTAGTAGTTGGCGGCCCGTCGGGTGGCGAGCATCCGTGCGAGGGCGACGAGCGTGCCGCTCGCGGCGGCCCAGGCCACGGCCTCCCAGACGTCAACGTCGGGATCAGCGGGGTTGTTGGGCGGGTTCTTGCCGGTCGCGGCCTTCCACCCCGAGTGGAGGCCCTTCTTGGCGACGGTGGCGGCGCCGAGGGCGGAGATCAGGGACATTGCCGACCACGTCTTGGAACTGTCAGAAGCCATGGCTGGACCCTACCTACTGATGTCCGCCGGATGCTGACGCGGTGCCGAAGAACTGAGGTGTCAGGTCGTCGGTCGCGCGGAGGTGCTCTGCGAGGACAGTGCTGCGCTCAGGCGCTCGGGGTGCCGCGTGCACAGCAACCAGTAGGGCGCTGGGTCGCGCGGGTCGGTGATCTCGACCCGAACCGAGCGCTTGAGGTACGGCCGCAGGAGCAGGTAGGCGCGGGCATCCGCGTGCATCCCCGCTGTAGCCCGGGTCTCGGTCGCGTCCAAAGCGGTAACGGTGCCCACGTGTTGCAGGTCGATGTGCGCGCGGCCAGCGCGCAGTTGGCCGCCGGCCACCGCGATGGTGGGGGAGCCGTAGCTCAGCAGGCACCCCGCGAGAGTGAGCAGCGCGAACCCGGTGATCACCCAGGCGGCTGACTCCGGAATTGCCACGATCAGTGCCAACCAGAAGGTGGCCACGAGCATCACTCCTTGAACCCACCAACGCAGGGGCACACCGAGTCGTTCGCTGTAGGTCTGCGCAGATTGCTCCGGGCCGGACTGATGCTGCTTCACAAGAACCCACGATCCCATCCCCGAGTCGGGCGAGAGGCACTAGGGTCCCAGGGTGCTTGATGTTGCCTTGGTCCGCCTTGATCCCGATCTGCCCCTGCCGTCGTACGCCCGACCGGGGGACGCCGGCGCGGACCTGTTCACGGCGGTGGATCTGACGCTTGCGCCTGGGGAGCGGGCGTTGGCCCCGACCGGCATCGGGGTAGCCCTTCCGGAGGGCTACGTCGCCCTGGTGCACCCTCGTTCTGGCCTGGCCCTGCGGCACGGCCTGTCAGTGGTCAACACCCCGGGGACGGTGGACGCGGGATACCGCGGAGAGATCAAGGTGCTGCTGATCAACCACGACCTCCAGGAAGCGGTCACCCTGCGCCGTGGTGATCGAATCGCTCAACTCGTGATCCAGCGCGTCGAGCAGGCGAACTTCGTGGTTGTCGACGAACTCCCCGAAAGTGTTCGTGGTGCCGGGGGATACGGTTCTACCGGAGGCTGAGGTTCAGCCGTACAGAGGAGTGTTTTCGTTGAAGTTCCGTCGCAAGTCCGAGGCTGCCGCTTCCGCTGAGTCCACCGCGCCAGCAGAGTCCCTGGAGCAGGGACCCCAGGCGGGTCAGGAAGCCGAGCCAGGACCCACCGCGACACCCGCCCTGGACGACCCCACGGCCGGCCCCTTCGACGCTGACGCCATGCCTGAGGACGACGGCCCACGCATCGATCTCGGGTCGCTGCTCATTGGTTCCGAGTCCGGACGCGAACTGCGCCTGCAGGTTGATGACAAGACCGGCAACGTTCAGGCCATCGTGTTGGCCGGGGAGGACGGGGCAGTCGAGGTCCGGGCCTTCGCGGCGCCTCGCAACGGTGACCTCTGGAGTGAGGTTCGACCCCAGATTGCGGCAGACATGGTGCAACGGGGTGGGATTGCCACCCCCACGGAAGGTCGCTTCGGCGATGAGTTGCACTGCGAACTCAAGATCGCTCGCAAAGAGGGCGGCCACGTCCACCAGGTCTCCCGCATCGTCGGCATCAACGGACCTCGCTGGATGCTGCGCGTGACGTTCCTCGGCCGCCCGGCCGTCGAGCCTGAGAACGCTCTTGACTGGGAGAAGACGGTCACCCAGCTCGCTGTCCGCCGTGGTGACCACGCAATGGCTGTCGGGGAGCCGCTGCCGGTGATTCTCCCGGAGAACGCCCGCAAGGTTGGACCGGCTGATCAGAACCCCTTGGGTGACACCGGCCAGGGAGCGCCCACCGGCACCTCGGCGCCACAACAGCCTGAGCAGAACTAGGCGGTTGCGCGATGCCCGAGAAGGGACGACTGCGGCAGACCATCAGCCGCTGGGCCAACACCAGTGACCAACACGCTCGGGACCTCCGCAAGACCTACTCCGGTGACAACGACTTCTGCATCAAAGAAGCACCGGACCGCGAGCGGGTTCGGCTCAGCGGCACGTTGCACACCGTGACGCTGCGTCCCCGCGGCGGCGTACCCGCCCTGGAATCCGACCTCGACGACGGGTCCGGACGCATCACGATCGTGTGGCTGGGTCGTCGGCGGATCTCCGGGATCGCTCCGGGGAGGTCGATTCGCGTCGAGGGGCGTATCGGGGTTCACGACGGCGTCCGCATCATGTACAACCCGCGCTACGAACTTCTGCCATGAATGCCCACGCACCCGTAGTGGAGACGGTGGAGGCGCTGGTCAGGGCGCAACTGTCCACGGCACTGGGTGGGCGCCGAGGGATGTTCGAGGCGGCTACCCCGACACTGCTGTTCACCGCCATCTGGTTGCCCACCAAGAATCTTCAACTTGCGCTGATCTGTAGCGCCGCAGTGGCTCTAGTTCTCCTGATCGTTCGACTCCTTGAACGCTCCACCCTGCAGTTCGTCGGCAACGCCTTGTTCGGTATCGGGCTGGGTTGGTTGTTCGTCTATATGGCCGCCCGCGGCGGTGGCACCGCCGATGAGCAGGCGTTGGCGTTCTTCCTGCCAGGGCTGATCTGGTCCAGCGTCTACTCGGTCGGCGTCAGTCTCAGTTGTCTGCTCGGATGGCCGCTGGTGGGGTTCATGCTCGGCAGCGTCACCGGCGACCCGCTCGCGTGGCGCGAGGACCGACAAGTGGTGGTGCTGTGCACCCGCCTGACCTGGGTGCTTGTGATGCCGGGACTGGTCGGCGTCCTGCTTCAGGGACCCGTGTGGGTAGCGGGTTACTCCGGGGTGATGTCGGCCAGCAGTGCCGTGGTGGCGCTCTCGGCTCTGCGTTTCGGCCTGGGCTGGCCCCTGCGGTTCGCCGCGTTCGGGCTGGCCACCTGGTTGCTGGCCCGCAACCACACGCCCCTGGAGCCCGCGGCCCCTTAGTTCGAGGGGTGTTCGTTGGGTGCCAGCAGTTTCTCCAGGGCGTCTTCTTGGTCCTCAGGGACCACGAAGAGCAGCTCATCGCCTGACTCCACGGGCTGTTCGGGGTCGGGGATGTAGACCTGGTTGTCGCGCAGGATCGTAACCAGGGCGCAGTTTTCCGGCAGGGGGATGAGTCCGCACGGCTTGCCGACGTATGGCGACCCGGACGGCAGAGTCATCTCCACGAGGTTGGCGTTGCCCTGGCGGAAGGTGAACAACCGCACCAGGTCGCCGACTGTGACGGCTTCCTCGACGAGCGCCGACATGATCCGCGGGGTCGAGACGTTGACGTCGACACCCCACGCCTCGGTGAAGAGCCACTCGTTGTTGGGGTGGTTGACCCGACCCACGGTCCGGGGGACCCCGAACTCGGTCTTGGCCAGCAAGGAGGTCACCAGGTTGGCCTTGTCGTCCCCGGTGGCAGCAATCACGACGTCGCACTTGTTCAACTGCGCCTCCTCCAAGGAGGAGAGCTCGCATGAGTCGGCCAGGAGCCACTCGGCGTCGGGGACCCGCTCGGGACGGATCTCGCGAGGCTCCTTATCGATCAGAAGGACCTCGTGACCGTTCGTGATGAGCTCGCGAGCGATCGACCGACCCACCGCTCCGGCTCCTGCGATGGCTACCCGCATCGTTGACCCTCTCTGGGGGCTAGTTCTGAGAGACCTACATCAGAGATCATCTTGAGGACCCTCCTCGATCACCCGATAGGCGTGGGCCGCGTTCTCCTCGCGCATGACCAGGTGCAGCAGATCGCTCTCCTGGATCACCGAGTCGCGCGTAGGCAGGATGCCCTCACCCAGACGATCGATCCACGCGATGCGCACACGGGCCTGGGCCTGCAGAGTGATGGTCCGCTGACCCACCCAGGCCTCGGTGACCGGCAGTTGGTCCAGGCGGATGGTGCCGGAGGGGTCGCGGAAGTCGGGCTCGGCACCCGCCGGCAGGATCCGGCGCAGCACCTGATCGGCGGTCCACTTCACCGTGGCGACCGTGGTGATGCCGAGGCGCTGATAGACCTCGGCACGACCGGGGTCGTAGATCCGGGCGACAACCTGCTCGAGGCCGAACGTCTCACGAGCCACGCGGGCCGCGATGATGTTGGAGTTGTCACCACTCGAGACGGCGGCGAACGCGTCAGCGCGTCGGATGCCGGCCTTCTCGAGGACTTCTTGGTCGAAGCCGTAGCCGGTGATCTTGTCCCCGTTGAAGTCCGGGCCGAGTCGTCGGAACGAGTCGGGGGAGCTATCGATCACCGAAACGGTGTGGTTGCGGTCTTCGAGGCTGCGCGCGAGCGTCGAACCGACGCGGCCGCAGCCCATGATCACGACATGCACACGCTCACCGTAGCGGCACGTGTCCAACATGGGTCGCAACGGAGCAAAGTGACGCTAGTGGCGCGTGTGAGATCGAAAGCGCGTACTGTTTCGCCTCGTGGGTGTCGGCGACGTCTCGAAGCGGATTCTGCTCGGACGCAAGCTTCGGAGCGCGCAGTTGGGAGAAACGCTCCTCCCGAAGCGCATCGCCCTCCCCGTTTTCGCCAGCGACGCTCTGTCATCGGTGGCCTACGCACCTGACGAAATCTTCATCATGTTGTCGCTGGCCGGCATTACCTACTACTCGTTCTCGTGGAAGATCGCCATCGCCGTGGCGATCGTGATGGCCGCGGTCATCGCCTCCTACCGGCAAACGGTGCACGCCTATCCCAGCGGTGGCGGGGACTACGAGGTCGCCTCGGTGAACCTCGGTGTCCGGGCCGGCACGACGGTGGCCAGCGCGTTGCTCGTGGATTATGTGCTGACGGTGGCGGTGTCGATCTCAGCCGCCGCGCAGTACTCAGCTGCGGCGATCACGCCCTGGCAGGGCCACGAAGCAACGGTCGGCGCGGTCATGGTGGTCGTCCTCATGGCGATGAACCTGAGAGGAATCCGCGAATCGGGAGCCTTCTTCGCGTGGCCGACGTACGCCTTCATGGCCGCGATCATGGGGATGTGTGTCTACGGCTTCTTCCGGATGGCGGTGGGGACCCTCCCGGAGGTGGAGAGCGCCAACCTCGTGATCGCCGCGGATCCGGGTTTCGACGGAGCATTGACCACCATCGGACTGTTGTTCTTGCTGGCCAAGGCGTTCTCCTCCGGGTGCGCTGCCCTGACCGGCGTCGAGGCCATCTCCAACGGGGTTCCCGCCTTCCAGCGGCCCAAGAGCCAGAACGCAGCCACCACGCTGCTTCTGCTCGCCATGATCGCGATCACCATGATGATCAGCGTCATCGTGCTCGCCCGCGAGATGGGTC
>CBDTZB010000161.1:0-5964 GCA_965364795.1 uncultured Nocardioides sp. | reverse complement strand
CCGGTCTCCCCCACGATGCGCGGGTAGGAGCGGTAGCCGGAGATGTTCGTGCCGATCGTCTGCCACAGGTGCTGGAAGGTCGGCGTCGATCCGGTGAAGTGAATCCCGGCCAGGTCGGGGTGGGTCAGCGCCACCTTGGAGACCTCTAGGCCGTCCCCGGGCAGCATGTTGATCACGCCGGGAGGCATTCCGGCCTCCTCCAAGAGCTCCATGGTCAGCGACGCCGCAAGCTGCTGGGTGGGCGAGGGCTTCCAGATGACCGTGTTGCCCATCAAGGCCGCTGCCGTGGGCAGGTTGCCAGCGATGGCGGTGAAGTTGAAGGGAGTGATGGCGTAGACGAAGCCCTCGAGCGGCCGGTGGTCGGTGCGGTTCCAGATGCCCGGGCTGTTGGCGATCGGCTGATCGGTGAGGATCTGCTTGGCGTAATGGACGTTGAAACGCCAGAAGTCGATGAGCTCGCAGGCCGCATCGATCTCCGCTTGGAAGGCGGTCTTCGACTGTCCCAGCATGGTGGCGGCGTTGATCCGCTGGCGCCAGGGACCTGCGAGCAGATCAGCAGCCTTCAGAATGATCGCGCAACGCTCGTCGAAGGGCATCTGCTGCCACGGCACAGATGCTTCCTTGGCCGCCTTGATCGCGGCTTCAGCGTCTTTGGTCGTCGAGTTCTTCATGACACCCAGGACGTGTTGGTGATCGTGAGGCTGGACAACCTTGATCTCGGCTCCGCCGCCGTTGCGCTTACGTCCGTTGATGTGGGCGCGCAACGTGTGCTGCTTGCGTTCGAGGGTCTCGATCTCGCCCATCAGGGCGGCCCGCTCGGAACTACCCGGGGCGTAGGTCAGGTTGGTCTCGTTGATCGGTGCCGGAGGGAAAGAGATGGCGTCCATACACCGATGTTGTCATAGGGCTGGTGCTGTCAACGGGCTGGTGTTCCTACCGACCCAGGAGAGGACCGATCTCCTGGGTGGCGTACCACGCCAACTCGCTGTGCGGGGCTGCATCGACCTCGACGTCGACGTGCAGCGCCAGGACGAGCCGCCACGCAATCGGGTCCTGCGCACCGAGCCCCGTGGTGTCGACGACTAGGACCATGCGTCGACCGTCCCCACCGGGGAGGCTCGCGGAATGGTCAGCCGCGTCCATCAGCGCGGAGTACTCCCCCATCTCGGAGTCCTCCGGGGCGACGAAGAACAGGTCCGTCCTCGGGACCTCACCCGCGTCGTACCAACCGGTGAGTTGATCGCGGGTCGTCGGCACGTAGTGCCGGGTCGGCTCGGTCACGTGGACTTCGTCGGCTTGCGCCGGCGACCGCGCGGAGCGCGCTGCCGACCGCCGTCGGAATTCTCCACCAACTCAGCGAGGGCCTCGCTGATGCAGGTCCCCAGCAGATCGGCGTCCGGAACCCAGTCGCGGTCTGCGGTGATTCCGTAGAAGACACCGCCGTTATAGGACGTCACCGCAATGGCCAAGGGATGATCGGCGCGAAGCGGGGGCACGGGGTAACTGCCGACCATCTTCGCCCCCGCTGCGTAGAGCGGTGACTGCGGACCTGGCACGTTCGTCACGCTGAGTTGGTAGCCACGACGAAGCTCTTCCGCAGCGACACGAGAGCCGATGGCGTGGAACGTAGTGGGAGCAAAGCCGGCGATGCCCGCCAACCTGTTCGCGGCGACGCCCCGTCCTGTCTCTTTGTGGGCCTGGAAGGAGTAGGACACCTGGTGCAGCCGCACGACGGGGCTTGCTTCACCGACCGGGAGCTCGACGAAGTGGGCGGCGATCTGGCTACCCAACGACGTCGCTTCGAGCTCCTGATCGATCACCGAAACCGGTACCACAGCACGAACCTGACGCAGGCCGGCCAGCGACTCGGTCCGGGTCATCAACCAGGACCGCAGCCCACCCGCCACCGTCGCCAAGATGACGTCGTTGACGGTGCCTCCGTGAGCTTCCCGGACCAAGCGGTAGTCAGCCAGTCGGGTATCCACCGTCACTACTCGACGTTGCTGAGAAAGGGGCCCGGTGATGGGGGTGTTGCGTTCGGGGCGGCGGCCAGCCAGGGCGTTCGCAATGCCGCGGGTGCGACGGGTGACCTGATCGGCGCGGCGCAGCGTCGTGGCAGCGGTGGTCCGCACGGTGTCGACCAGAGTGGTCGGTGCGGTCAGGGACTCAACGACGGCACCGGCGACCAGGCCCACCGATGAGCCCACCCGCTCAGGTCGCCAGTCGTCTCGTTCCATGACTTTGGGCTCCACGGACTTGTCCAACAGCAGTTGGCCCAGGTCAACAGTGGAGACGCCGTCGACCATGGCCTGGTGGGTCTTGGAGAGCAGCGCGACCCGGTCATCGGCTAGGCCCTCCACGAAGTAGATCTCCCACAGCGGGCGGTTGCGATCCAAAGGCCGCGACACGATTCGCGCCACGAGTTCGCGCAGTTGGTCGTTGGTGCCGGGCCGAGGAAGGGCCGAACGGCGTACGTGGTAGCCGAGGTCGAAATGCTCGTCATCGACCCACACGGGGTTGGCGATGCCCCCGGGAACTCCACGCAGTCGTTGCCGGTAGCGAGGAACGAAGGAGATGCGGTCATGGATGAGTTCGAGGAGTCGGTCGTAGTCGAACCCGGACTCGCCCAGTTCGAAAATCTCCACTGTGGCGTTGTGCAGCGGCATCATCGGAGTCTCCGACGTGAGGAAAGCCAGATCCCTGGGGCGCAACCGATCGCTCATCTCGCTATCCTCCTCCGATCTCCAAGCCACGGGGCACCTGCCCCCAAGTGGCACAGTTTGTTCGTCGTGGGATTCTGACACGGAGTGTTTCAGCAACGCTCCACCTGTCCGTAACCACGAACCCAACTCTCAGGAGAGCCCATGCCGCGCACTCGCGCTCTGGCCGCCCTTCTCGCCCTCGCTGTGGCGGGACTCAGCGCCTGCGGATCCTCCGGGGCCGATGCTCCCGCCGATGAGGTGGTCCCCGAGGTCATCAGCATCAACATCGACATCAACGACGAAACGGTGACCCCGAACGGTGCGCGCGTGAACGTTCAGGTGGGTCAACAGGTCGACCTGGTGGTGAAAGCCGATGCTCCGGGTGGGATCCACGTGCACACCAGACCGGACGAGAAGGAGTTTGCCTTCGAACCCGGCACGACGACCTTCAGGCTGCAAGTCGACAGCCCCGGTGTGGTTGAGGTCGAATCCCACGAGCTCGCTAGGACCATCGTGCAACTCGAGGTGCGCGAAGAGTGACCGCCCTGCTTGCTCCGATCGTCGACGGCAGCATCCTCGCCCACGGAGTGGGTGGCCAGAAGGACCTGCCCATCTCCCTGTCCTTGGCCATCTCCGGCGCTGTTGCCGCGCTGGTCGCCTCGTTCACGATCCTGGCGGTGGCCTGGCGTCGCCCGCGCTACGCCACCGGATCGAGTGATGCGGCCACCGCTGGTGGCCGTCCGGTGCCGCGCATCCTCAGCGTGGTTGTCGACTCGGTCGCCTTCCGTGCCTTGCTACGAACCTTCGGTCTGGTGTTGTTCCTCTACACCGCCGTGGTGGCGGTGTTCGGCCAGAACCTGCTGACCAACCCGCTCTTCGGCATCTTCTACGTGTGGCTGTGGGTCGGTCTGGTCCCACTCTCGTTCCTCTTCGGCCCGTTCTACAAGGCGATCAGCCCCGTCCGGTCGATCAACTGGGTGTTCGCCAAGATCTCCGGTAGCGATCCAGCCGAGGGAATGCTTCGTTACCCCGCCCGTTTGGGCTATTGGCCTGCGGCCCTGGGGTTGTTCGCCTTCGTGTGGATGGAACTCGTCAACAGTTCGGCGACGCAGCAGGGCGCCGTCCGCCTGTGGTGTGCGGCCTATCTCGCGGTGATGCTGATCGGCGGCGCCCTCTTCGGCAACCGGTTCTACGAGCGAGCCGACCCCTTTGAGGTCTATTCCACCTTGATCGGGAAGCTCTCGATCTGGGCCTGGTCGGAGGATGAGAAGGGCGGGCAGTTGTTGGTCCGCAGTCCGCTGGCCAACCTAGCCACGGTGACCATCGCGCCCGGTCTGGTGGCTGTTGTAGGTGTTCTGTTCGGCAGCACTGTCTTCGACTCGTTCCGCGAATCCCCGATGTGGGTTGGTTTTATCCAGTCCGCCTCGGTCTCCGCGGACGTCCTGAACAACACCGCGCTGATCGTCTTCTGCGGGGGCGCGATCGCCATCTTCGCCGGCGCCTGCGCCCTGACCGGTGTCGACCCGGCGACGGATCGTTGGAGCCTGCCTGATCGTCTGGCCCACTCCATCGCCCCGATCATCCTGGGCTACATCGTGGCGCACTACTTGACCTACTTCATCGAGGTCGGACAGCGCACGTTGATCCAGGTCAGCGATCCCTTCAGCGACGGCAGCAACTACTTCGGCACCGGCGATCTGAGTATCCAGTACTTCCTCGTCTACCAACAGGCGTTGGTCGCCAACATCAAGGTCATCGCCGTCGTCATGGGTCACGTCGTCGGAGTGATGGCCGCCCACGACCGGGCTATCTCAATCCTGCCTCGGCGTCACCAGCTCACCGGACAACTGCCCCTGCTGCTCGCCATGGTCGCGTTCACCGCCGGCGGGTTGTACCTCCTCTTCTCCGCCTGAGGCGCGCGGATGGGGAGACCTCTACTGCCGAATCGGCCAGCAGCCCGTCCGCCAACCCCACGAGCGAGCGGACGAGGGGCGAGTCGCCACCTTCGAGAAGGGTGCGGCCCGTCACCAGAGCGCGGTCGACGGCTTCGGGGTCGTTCGGCAAGAAGTGAAGCGTGTCGGTGTCGGTGAACCCCGCGACCATCGACCTGATGTCTTGCTCGGTCCACGCGAGAGTGGCGCGCATGCGGTTGATAACCACACGCGTCGGGGTGCCCGGAAACTGTTCGTGCATCTCGACCAGGCCGCGCGCGAGCCGGGACAGCCCCACCGGATCCGCAGTCCCGACCACCACGACCTCGTCAGCCTGGTCGAGAGCAGCCAGAGTCGCCTGATTCCGCCCGGGTCGCCCGCCCAGGTCGGCCCCGGGGTCCTGCTCGAGGTTGAACCCGACGTCGACCACCACCTGTCCGTGACCGGCTGCTGCCTCGATCAGGTCGTCCACGGCGCCGTGTCGCAACTCCACCCAGCGGTCCGCCCTCGGCAGCCCCGAGACGAGCCAGAGGTGGGCACTCAGGGCGCGGGCCGTGCTTGAGAAGTGCTCGCTCAGCCCACCGGCGGTGCTCAGCCGAGCCGCCGCGAGCAGCCCAGAGGCTTCGTCGAGGATGCCGAGTTGCTGAGCCAAGCTCCCGCCGTACGGGTCGGCGTCGATCAGGACGACGGGAGTCTCGCGCCGGGCGATCTCCGCCGCGATGCCTGCGGCAAGGGTGCTGCGCCCCGGAGCCCCGGCCGGACCCCACACCACGATCTTGCGACCTGACGTCTCGACAGGAAGTGCCGGCGAACCCGAAGCTGCCGATCCTGTCTCAGGCCAGCCAGCGGATGCCTCCTCCGGTGGCGGAGTCTCTTCGCGTTCCAGGATCGACGGCAGATCTGCCAGAGAACTGTCGCTCACCAGCGTGGCGACGCCGATCCGTGTCGCCCGTACCCTCGCGGCGTCCGCGACCGCTTGATCCACGACGGCGACCAACCGCACGCCCGCCGCACGGAGGCGGTCGACCGCAGGGGCATCCAGACCTGGGGTGTCCAGCCCCACCACCGCCGCTTCGGCCTGCCCTGAGGCCGCGGTGGCTAAAAGGTCGTCCAGATCGACACATCGCTTGAGGACCACGATCCCCGGGTCGGCCGTCAACGACGCCAGCGCGGCGGACTCCCAGGTCGCACCTGAGGCGACCACCAGAACGACCAGCATCAGCCCGTCCGAACGACCGTGATCATGGCCGACTCGGATTTGCTGAGGTCGGCGAAGAAGCCGGACACGTCGGCCCGGTCCACGGCGAGGACGATCTGCCGTTTGCCCGAGG
>CBDTZB010000160.1:0-6011 GCA_965364795.1 uncultured Nocardioides sp. | reverse complement strand
TCGATGTCGATGACGCACAGATCCGTGATGATCCGCTGCACCACCTGGCGGCCGGTGTAGGGCAGTGAGCATTCGTTGACGATCTTGTAGGAACCGTCCTTGGCGACGTGTTCCATCAACACGATGACCCGCTTGGCGCCGTGGACCAGGTCCATCGCGCCGCCCATACCCTTGACCATTTTGCCGGGGATCATCCAGTTGGCGATGTCGCCGATCGCGGAGACCTGCATGGCTCCGAGAATGGCCGCGTCGATCTTGCCGCCGCGGATCATTCCGAACGAGGTGGCCGAGTCGAAGTACGACGCACCGCGCCGCAGGGTGACGGTCTCCTTGCCCGCGTTGATGACGTCGGGGTCCTCCTCGCCGTCGTAGGGGTAGGCCCCCACGCCCAGGATGCCGTTCTCGGACTGGAGAACGAGTTCGACGTCCTCATCGACGTAGTTCGGCACCAGGGTGGGCAGGCCAATGCCCAGGTTCACGTAGGAGCCATCGGTCAGCTCCGAGGCCGCTCGTGCGGCCATCTCTTCGCGGGTCCAACTCATTGGGAACCTCCGGTGGTCTCGACAGGCTCGACCAGCGGGGCTGGGCCTCGGGTGGTGACGCGTTCGATGCGCTTGTCAGCCGCCTGCTCGGGGGTCAGCTGAACTACCCGTTGCACGAACACGCCGGGGGTGTGGATCTCGTTGGGGTCCAGCTCGCCGGGCTCGTACAACTCCTCGACCTCCGCGATGGTGATTCGACCCGACATGGCGGCCAGCGGGTTGAAGTTCTGCGCAGATTGTCGATAGATCAGGTTGCCGTGGCGGTCGCCCTTCCAGGCCCGCACCAGCCCGAAGTCGGCCACGATGGCCTCCTCCAGCACGAACTCCTTGGGACCGTCGTGGGTTTCGAAGGTCCGGGTGTCTTTGGGCGGGGAGGATTTGATGACGTTGCCCTGGTCGTCGTACTTCCAGGGGATGCCGCCCTCCGCGACCTGCGTGCCCCCACCGGTGGCGGTGTAGAAAGCCGCGATCCCGGTCCCCCCTGCGCGCATCCGCTCGGCCAGGGTTCCCTGCGGGGTGAGCTCGACCTCGAGTTCACCGGAGAGGTACTGCCGGGCGAACTCCTTGTTCTCCCCGACGTACGACGCGGTCATCCGGCTGAGCCGTTTGGCGCCTAACAGGCGGCCCAACCCCCAGTCGTCGACCCCGCAGTTGTTCGACGCTGCTCGCAGGTCGGTGACCCCGGATTCGAGCAGCGCCTCTATCAAGACCGAGGGGATGCCACACAACCCGAAGCCGCCGACCGCGATCATCGATCCGGACCCGATATCCGCCACGGCTTCGGCAGCGGTTGAGACGACTTTGTCCATAACGAGCACCGTAAAGCATTGCGGCAAGAATGTGACCGGAGCCACTCACCTTGCCGCCATGAGCGTCAGGGGGCCAGGCAGTAGGCGTGGGCGGTCACCGTCCAGTCACGAGGCCGTTCGTTGTAGACGTACACCGTCCACGCGAAGCGCCCGTCCGCCTTGGACTCAATCAACCGCATCCCATAATCGCCGTCGTTGCCACCACTGATCAGCTGCTCGCCAGGCCTGCAGTAAGCGGTGGCCTCGCCCCAGTTCCCCGCGCCGATGTTTGTCGACTCCGAACGGCGGGTGATAGTGCCCAACTTCGAAGAGACGATTGCCTCATCCGCCACCTGCGGATTGGGATACTCCCCACTGAGACCGCCACCGGCAGTCCCCACCGGTGGTGCGCTATCGGCGCGCGCCGCCGAGGGGACCTGTGCGAGTGAGGATTCTTTGATCTGCTTGCCCCTCAGCGCGTCGGGCTTGACCTTCCTCCCGGTGATCGTCTTGCCCTTAAGGGCCTTGTTGGCCACGGTGCCGTTCTTGATCTGGTTGCCGTTGATCTTGACCGCCGCATAACTGGTGCCTCCCATAGAGATGACTAGGGCAAGGAGAGAAATGACTAGGGGCAGCGAGGGTCGCGCCCGGCGCGGACCCGAGGCTGGAGGACTTGACGCGGAAGTGAACATGGTGACTCCTGAGTTTCTAGTGGCATGTCTCCCTCGTCTCTACGCGCATCGCGCCAGGGGCACCATGACCCCATCGGGCCATGAGGACTGACCCATCCGAGGCAGAATGACTAGCCGTGCCTGGGCGTTAGAGACGGCCGCGGGTCTGTGTTCCGCACCACGAAGACCCGCCTCGTTCTTCAGGCCAGACCACGATTGTGGGTGCCACCTCCTAGGCTGAGGCGCGTGAGCGAATCCTCGACGCATCCTCCCCAGGACCCCTGGGCCAAGGTGCGCCTCCACGTCGTGACCGGCAAGGGCGGCACCGGCAAGTCCACCGTCGCCGCCGCGCTGGCTCTTGCGCTGGCCGGCGAAGGCAAGAACGTTCTGCTCTGCGAGGTCGAGGGGCGCCAGGGGATCGCCCGGATGTTCGACCTCGACCCTTTGCCGTCGGTGGAGCAACGGATTACTACAGGTCTGCCCGACGAGGCCGGGCGCAAGGGTGTGGTGCACGCCCTCCACATCGACGCCGAGGCTGCGCTGCTCGAGTACCTATCGCTCTACTACAAACTCGGTCGCGCTGGTCGCGCTCTCGATCGCTTCGGTGTCATCGAGTTCGCCACCACCATCGCACCCGGCGTGCGCGACGTACTCCTCACGGGCAAGGTCTTCGAGGCTGTGGAGCGCAACGCCCGCAACAAGGGCGCCATTCACTACGACGCGGTCGTCCTCGACGCCCCACCGACCGGTCGCATCGTCCAGTTCATGAATGTCAGCAACGAGTTGGCCGGGTTGGCCAAGGTTGGGCCCATCAAGAGCCAGGCCGACACGATGATGACGCTGTTCCGCTCACCTCGCACTGCAGTCCACCTCGTCACCGTGCTGGAGGAGATGCCCGTCCAAGAGACCAGCGACGGCATCGCAGAGCTCCGCGCCGTCGACTTCCCGGTCGGCGGGGTCATCGTGAACCGCGTCCGCCCGCGTGACCTCACCGACGACGACCTCGCGGCCGCCACGAACGGCACGCTTGATCGTGCATCGATCGCCACCGACCTGCGTTCAGCGGGCATCGACGTCGGCGACTCCGAGGAGGCGCTGGTGGACAGTCTGACCCACCTCGCAAGGGAGCACGCGGAGCGCCGAACGTTGGAGGACTCCCAACGCGTGTTGGTGCAGGAGATGGGCGTCCCGACGTACGAACTGCCGCGGCTCTCCCAGGGGGTGGACGTCGGCGCGCTCTATGAGATTGCCGCCATGCTGAAGGAACAGGGGCTCGGATGAGTAAGGCACGCACGCGGGTCGGACCCGCCACCCCCCACCGCGCAGGGATGACCGCGCCACAACTCGACATCGATGCCCTCATCGATGATCCCAAGACCGGCATCATCGTGTGCTGCGGGTCGGGCGGCGTCGGAAAGACCACCACCTCCGCGGCACTCGCCCTTCGAGCCGCGGAACGCGGCCGCAAGGTCGTGGTCCTCACCATCGACCCGGCGCGCCGACTCGCCCAGTCGATGGGCATCGCCGAACTCGACAACACCCCTCGCCCGGTTGCGGACATTGACACCACAGCCGGCGGCAAGCTCGACGCCATGATGCTCGATATGAAGCGCACCTTCGACGAACTCGTTGAGGGCCAGGCGAGCCCGGAGAAGGCGGCCGCAATCCTGGCCAACCCCTTTTACATCACCTTGTCGAGTTCTTTCGCCGGCACCCAGGAGTACATGGCGATGGAGAAGCTCGGCCAGATCCACGCCGACGCTCGCCAGGACGGCAGCTACGACCTGATCGTCGTGGACACCCCGCCGTCGCGTTCGGCGCTGGACTTCCTCGACGCCCCCGAGCGACTCTCCAGTTTCCTCGACGGGCGCTTCATCCGGATGATGCTCGCCCCCGCCCGCGGCCCGGCGAAGCTGATGACCGCAGGGTTCGGGCTGCTGACGAACGCCCTGACCAAGATCCTCGGCGGTCAGGTCCTGCGCGATCTCCAGATCTTCATCGCGGCCATCGACAGCGTCTTCGGTGGCTTCCGGCAGCGCGCACAACGCACCTACGCATTGCTGCAGGCGGACGAGACGGCCTTCGTGGTTGTCGCCGCGCCCGAGCCCGACGCGCTGCGCGAGGCGGCCTACTTCGTGGAGCGGCTCAGCGCTGACTCCATGCCCCTAGCCGGACTGGTGATCAACCGGGCCAGCCCGGCACCGGAGGCGAACCTCTCGGCGGATGAGGCGAGCACCGCGGCCGACCGGTTGCGCGCCAAAGACCCGCAGTCCTTGACCGCGGGCCTACTGCGATTGCACGCCGACCAGGCGAGGTTGGTGGCGCGGGAGGCGCAGTTGCGCGAGCGCTTCACCGCAGCGCACCCGGACGTGGCCAGTGCGGTCGCGCCAGCGTTGGCGGGCGACGTCCACGACCTCGACGGGTTGCGCCGGGTAGGTGCGCTGCTAGCAGGGACCACCGATTAGGGGGTTTAGGCCGGTGGCCTGCCGGTGGAATCAGTCAGACAGAAGCAGGAACGACGTTGCCCGTGGTGCTCTCGCTGCGGGCGCTTTCCAGCACGGTGCGCCACGAAGCGGCCGGACGACGACGAAGCAGGGCGCGGCGCTCGCGCTCGGTCATGCCGCCCCAAACACCCCACTCGATCTGGTTGTCGAGGGCCTCAGCGAGGCACTCGGTGCGCACAGGGCAACCCGCGCACAATTGCTTCGCCTTGTTCTGCTCGGCTCCGCGAACGAATAGCTGGTCCGGGCGGGTGGCCCGGCAAGCGGCGCGAGGCGCCCAGTCTTCTACCCACATGATGTACCCACATCCCTAACGGTGCGATCAGGGTTGCGCCCTGGGTAGGCGCCCCACTCCCTGATTGCTGGTTTAAAGGTAAAGAACCTGAGAGCAAAGCAACAGACACTAAACGACCCAAGTTGTCTAGTCATAAATGACTAGTCAATCCGGGCTAAGCCTCCCCAGGGTTTGTCCCGAATCCCCTCCTGATGACGCCCTGTAACGCGCCACCGACCCAGAACTGGGTCGCACTACGCGCGCTCCCGTATCCTCGGCCTCATGTCTAGGCCCCCCTCTGAGCGTCCTGCCGCGTCTCAAGTGCTGTCGCACCTCGGCGTCATGCTCATCGTCTCCGTCGTACTCGGCGTTGTCGTGGCGGGTTTGGCGATCCCCTTCGCTGGTGTGCTGGGCTTCACCACCCGCAGCGTTGCCGAAAGTATGGACGAGTTGCCCGCCGAACTACAGACTGAGGCGCTCCCGCAGCGCACCCGTGTGGTCGACGGTCGGGGCAATCTGCTGGCCACCCTGTTCGACGAGAACCGCGTGAACGTCTCGCTGTCCCAGGTGTCGCGCAAAATGGTGCAGGCCATCGTCGCCATTGAGGACTATCGCTTCTACGAGCACGGGGCCCTCGATGTGAAGGGAACGCTGCGCGCCTTGGTCACGAACCAGGCCAGCGACGAGGTCGTCCAGGGTGGATCCTCGATCACCCAGCAGCTGGTGAAGCTCACCTTGGTCCAGCAGGCCGACAGCCCCGAGGAAGCGCTCGCCGCGAAGGAAGAGACCTACGCGCGCAAGATCAACGAACTTCGCTACGCCATCGCCTTGGAGCAGAAGCAGTCGAAGGATTGGATCCTCGAGCGTTACCTCAACACCGCGTTTTTCGGTGACGGCGCCTACGGCATCCAGGCCGCTGCCCGTCACTACTTCGACGTCAACGCCAAGAAACTCACCGTCAAGCAGGCGGCGATGCTGGCCGGACTGGTTCAGAGCCCGACTGCTTTCGACCCCTCGAAGTACCCCGACCGCGCCCTGCAGCGGCGCAACATCGTGCTGGACCGGATGGCCCAGCTCAACGCCATCTCGAACCAGAAGGCCGAGAAGCTCAAGCAACGCAAGCTTGGCCTGAAGTTGCAGGACACCCGCCAGGGCTGCCTCAGCGCCCGGGTGCCGTTCTTCTGCCAGTACGTCGTGAACTACCTCGAGCAGGACAAGGCGCTGGGCAAGACGGT
>CBDTZB010000159.1:0-6080 GCA_965364795.1 uncultured Nocardioides sp. | reverse complement strand
GGTGCGGACGGCGGCTCCGAGCTCGTCGCCCACATGGTCGCGGCTCACCCAGGCCGCGGCCCCCTGTGCCAGCGCCGCGGACTTGTAGGCCGGGTCGGGTTCGGGGCCAATCACCACGACGTGTCCCGGCGGGAGCGCGTCAAGAGCGGCCAGGCAACACGCAGGGAAGTCCACCGTGTCCACAACCACCACGTCGGCAGCGGTGCGGGCAATCGCGTCGACCAGCATCTCCCCCGACTCCGGCTGCGCAACCGTCCAACATCCCGGCACAGCGGCCAGGAGCTCGTCGCTCCACCGGCGCATCGCCGGATGGCGGATGGCATCCAGCACCACGGGCAACGTCGACTCCAGCGGGCACCCACCAAACCGGCCGAGCTGGGGGACACCGCTCCGATGGGCCATGGCACCAATGCTGGCGGAACCCACGATCGGCGCCATCCGGGGCCACTACGGATCGCCACACCGTGATCTGCCACCGCGGCGCTCGCGGGCGCGACGCCTGCGGCCGCGGTGCCGCCCAGGCTGTGGTCGACTACCGACGGCCAACCCGTAGCCCACCCGGATGGCCTCGCAGACCGCATGCGGCACGATCAAACCGACAAGTTGGCGAACAGCGCCAGCATCAGACACAGGATGGCTTTCGGTATGGCGACACGCCAGGAGGTGGTGACAGTTCAGGAGCCCTCCGGTGCAGACGTGTGGGTTTCGGCGCGTTTCCCCTCCCTCCACCGCATCAGGGCACTCAACCGGCCTGCCACCGGCAAGGGGCACGAACGTGATGAAGACAGCCAATGAGACGGTCTCGATCCCGGGTCACGTCTGCACGATCAAGGACGCCCGCCTGACCAACGGGTTGCTCGTGGCCCTCGTCGCGATCAGCGTTGCGGGGTCGATCTGGTTGGTCTCGGCGATGCTCGCCGGTCCGTGGCTCGCCGACACGCTGCTCGTCGAAGGCACCGTCGCCACCTCCATCGTCCTCGCCGGGGCACTCATGGCGTGGTCCCTCAGCCGTGCTTTGGGCTGCGGCCGGTGCCACACACCGCAATGCCGCTGCACCTGATCAGGCCCCAGGCCAATCATCGACCGAGTAGACCCCCGAGGAGCGGGAGCCGTTCATGAACTCGACCCCAACGACCACCGACGCCAATCGTCCGACCGACCCCTCACCACGTGACGATGAGATCCAGGCAGCGAACGCGGCGGGATCATCGGTCCTGACCGCCCGCGGTGTCACGAAGTCCTACACGGCGGGACTCTGGCCCCGCCGACGCAGGTTGCAGGTGCTACGCGGTGCCGACCTCGACCTCCAGTGGGGCGAGATCGTCGGCTTGGTGGGCGAGAACGGGTCTGGCAAGAGCACACTGATGAAGATCCTGGTCGGCAGCCTCACCCGCGACGGGGGCACCATTGACCGCGACGGCTCCCTCGGCTATTGCCCTCAGGAGCCGGTTCTCTACCAGCGCCTCACGTGCGACGAGCACTTCGCGCTGTTCGGCGAGGCCCACGGGCTCAGCTCGGTAGAGATCGACCGGTCGCGAGATGAGGTCTATGACCTACTCGGCTTCGGTCGCTGGGCCAGCGCCCGGGTCGAGGAGCTCTCCGGCGGTACCAGGGCCAAGCTGAACCTCGGCCTGGCGCTGCTCCCGGACCCCGAGATCCTGTTGCTTGATGAGCCCTATGCCGGCTTCGACTGGGACACCTACCTGCGATTCTGGGAAATCACCGCTACCCGCCGCGACCAGGGCCGGTCCCTTCTCATCATCAGCCACTTCATCACCGACGAGGAGCGCTTCGACCGCATCTATGACCTGCGTGACGGACAGACGGTGCAGCGATGACGGAGGCGGCTGCGGACGCCCGTCGGGTGGGTCTGCTGCCGTTGCTGACCTGGCGCTACCTGGCTGAGTACGCCCGCCGGCCGCTCAACCTGGTGTTGCTGGCCGTCGTGCCCGTGGTGTTCGTGACCCTGTCCGCCGGGGCGATCGCCGACTACGCCGACGTGGTCGGTGGCATCACCGACCTCGGGACCATTGAGGCGGCCACCGCCGGATGGGCGGCGTCGCTTCTGGCGGGCATCGCCGGCTTCTTCCACGTCACCGCATCCCGCGACGCCGACCGACGCCTCGCCGCCGCTGGGGCCGGCACGCTGAGGGTCGTGCTGGCCCGCCTCGCCTCGGCGCTGGGCCTCGCCGTTGTCGCCAGCGCCGGCGGTCTTGTGGCCTTGGCGCTTCGGACCGGGATCTCCGACACCCCCCGAGTGATCGGCGTTACGTTCCTGATGGCCGTCATCTACCTCGGCATCGGTGCCACCGTCGGAGCGCTGATGCGTTCCGAGATCAACGGTTCGCTCGTCGTGGTGTTCGCCTGGATGTTCGACGTGTTCTTCGGGCCAGCCATGGGCGGAACTGGCGGGATCATCCCGGTCTTCCCGCTCCACTTTCCCACCCTGGTCGTCACCGACGTCGCCTCCGGGCACGCTGGACCGCTCGGTGACGTCGGCATCTCCGCTCTATGGGCCGCCGGCGCCATGCTCACCGGCACCATCGCCCTCGTCGCCACCACCCGACCCGCCCCGCTGACCGCGCCGCGCCTGCACGGCAGGTGGCACCGGATCGCTGTGGCCCTCCGCTACGGGTTCCGTGACTACCGCCGCAACCACGTTCTATGGGTCCTACTCGTCGGGCTGCCTGTCGCGTTCATCACCCTCAGCATCGCCGTCACCCCTGACCGCCCTGCTCCCGTCGAGCTCGTGGAGAACGGCCAGCGAGGCTTGCAGATCTTGTCGATGACCGACTTGCACGGGGCGATCATGGTACCGATCACGGTCGGGTTCCTCGCTGGGCTCGCCGGGCTGTTTGTTGCGCTCGGCTCGGCCGAGGGCGACCGCCGGCTTGTACTCGCTGGCTACCGGCCCCTCGAGGTCCTCGCCGCCCGGATCGGTGTCATCGTGTTCGCGGCGCTGCTCACCACCGGCGTTGCGCTCGCCGTCACCGGAGCCAGCTTCACTCCGCAGAGCTGGCTGACCTTCGCCGTCGCAAACATTCTGGTCGCTCTCACCTACGCGATGATCGGTGTCCTCGTCGCTCCCCGCCTCGGCCTACTCGGCGGGCTCTACGTGATGCTTGCCCTTCCGTTCATCGATATCGGCATCGCCCAGAACGCCATGCTCGACGCGGCCCCACCGTCGTGGGCCGCGCTCATGCCCGCCAACGGCGCCGTCAGTGTCCTCCTCGACGGCGCCTTCACGCTCACCTTCGACGAGTACGGCGCCCTCGCTCTAGCCATCGTTTGGCTCGTCGCCGTCACTGCCGTCGCCGTCGCCCAGTTCCACCGACTCTCCGCCCCTCACAGCAGCTGACGTCAGCTGTATTTCGGCTATGCCCTGTCGTCAGTGCCCCCGTGAGCCATCCATTGACAACCCGATGTTCTCAGCGGTTGGGACTCCGGCTTCGGGGTCCATGATCAGTGGTCCGCCCTTGGTTCGGCATCGGACCTGACACGGAACATCGGTGCGGGGCGCTCGCACCTGCGTACTACTACACTCAGTCATTGATGGATTCGTCAGCGGGGCTCGAAGACAGGGCAGGCGGCTGGCCAGAGAAGGTACAGACACTTCTGGGGGCGGCGGTCGACCTGTCGGGCGAGCACGAGCTCGAGACGGTGCTACGGCGGATCGTGGCTGGCGCAGCGACGATTGCAGGGGCCCGCTATGCGGCCCTTGGCATCTTCGAAACCGGTGGCAACATCGAGTCGTTCATCCACCACGGGATGGACGACGAGACCGTTGCACTGATCGGGAGTCTTCCTCTTGGCCGTGGCCTCCTTGGCGAAGTGTTCGTCGCGAGCGGTCCGATCAGATTGGACGACCTTGGCACAGCCTCCCGGTCGGGTGGCTTCCCGCCGCACCATCCGCCGATGCGTACCTTCCTCGGGGTGCCGGTCGCCCGAGCTGGCCGCCGCTACGGCAACCTCTACCTCACCGAGAAGGTGGGCGGCGCACCTTTCGACGATGAGGACGAGGCACTTGTCGTCGCTTTCGCCGCATTCGCGGTCGGCGCGATCGAGAGCGCCCGCCTGGTTCAGACGGAACGGGCCCGCGCCCAGGCTGATGCTGACCTCGCGACCGCAACGGCGCAGGCGAGGGCCAATCGGGAGCTGTTGGGCGAGATCCTCACCGCCCAGGAAGCGGAACGGGCCCGTGTGTCACGCGACCTCCACGACGACGTCGGACAGGCTTTGACCTCGGTGCTGCTCGCCCTACGGCTCGTCGAGTCCTCCCTCGCGAAGGGTGACGTCGACCTTCAGGACACCCGGCAACGTACCGATGACGTACGTGAACTGGTGACCGACGCGCTGACCCGTACCCGTCAACTCGCGTTCGACCTGCGCCCCACCGTCCTTGACGACGTCGGGTTGTTGGCCGCCTTGGAACGACTCGCGCTGGACATGACCGCCAGAGGTGACGCCACGGTCGAGCTTGTAACCGAGGGACTCGCCTCCATGCGGCTGCCGCCTGAGGTCGAGACCGTCGTGTACCGCGTCGTGCAGGAGGCCCTCACCAACGTCGTGCGCCACGCCCGCGCCCCCACGGCCAGTGTCGCGGTGATCGTGGCCGAAGAACGGGTTCGCGCGCTCGTCGAGGACGACGGCGTCGGTTTCGACCCCACTTCCGCTCCTACACGGGGCCATCTCGGGCTCAAGGGCATGGCCGAACGGGCCGACCTGATCGGCGGATCAGTGCAGTTGTTCTCGACCATAAATGCCGGTACGACCGTCCTATTGGAGGTGCCTCTTGCCTGAACCCGTGCGGGTCGCGCTCTGCGACGATCACGCAATGGTGCGAAGCGGGCTTCGGCGGATCCTCGAAGCCGAGCCAGACCTCGAGGTCGTCGGCGAGGTCGGCAGCGTCAAGCAGGCCATTGAGCTAGCAGCCGACTCGCAGCCAGACGTGTTCGTCATGGACCTCGGGCTGCCCGACGGGAGCGGGATCGGCGCTACCGCCGAGGTGATTCGAGTCAGCCCGGACACACAGGTGCTCGTGCTGACGGTGCACGACGACATCGCCTATCTGCGCCGGGCCTTCGAGGCCGGAGCGGCGGGCTATCTGGTCAAGGAAGCGGCCGACATCGAGCTGGTGCAGGCAATCCGCCAAGTAGCGAGCGGCACGCAGTACGTGCACCCTGCGCTAGGCGCAGCGCTCCTCGCCCCCGACGCCCCGGCCGCGCGCCTCGGCGGACCGGGGGGTGAGCTGTCAGACCGGGAGCTCGAGGTGCTGCGCATGATCGCGCTGGGGCTCACAAACGCAGAGATCGGCGAGCGGCTCTTTGTGTCAGTGCGCACCATCGAGACCCACCGGTCTCACATCCACCAGAAACTAAACGTCCGGACCCGGGCTGAGCTGGTTCGCCGGGCCCGAGAGGCCGGTCTACTTGAGCTGGACGGTCCGTGAGCGTCCGCAAGTCGACTCCGTAGCGCGCCCCGATGCCATGGCCTGGCTCTGCTGCGAAGGTGGTCAACACACAAGTGGCCGAGGAGGGCTCGATGATGTTCTTGGGAGGAATGGTCGTGGTGATGATGATCGTCGCGCTGGTGGCGGTTGCGTTGCCCATAGGCCGCTGGGGAAACGGAGGCTCCGGCGGCGGTCGGGCCGAACAGGTGCTGGCGGAGCGTTTCACTGCCGGGGAAATCGATGAAGACGAGTTCGACGCTCGGCGTGGCGGGCTTCGGCAAGCATCGCGTCGGTCGGGCCGTACCACCATGTGGGGTCCGATCGCCGGCGGCGTAGCACTCGTGGCACTCATCGCGACACTGGGGGCCGGCATGGGTTCGGGGCGGTGGGGTTCCGGAGGCCACATGGGGTCCGCCGGCGGAAGCAGTGACTCGTCGAGCGAGCCCGTCGCCGGAGCAAGGGAGATCGTCGTTCGAGCGGGCGACCTCTGGTTCAAGCCGGAGCGGATCGAGGCATCCACCGGCGCCGCACTGAACATCACGGTGCGCAACGACGGGGAGGTGTTCCATGACTTCGCCATCGACGAACTCGATCTCATGATCGACGCCGGGGCGGGCGACACGGTGACCGC
>CBDTZB010000158.1:0-6088 GCA_965364795.1 uncultured Nocardioides sp. | reverse complement strand
GGCGGTCAGCGGCCGAGTTGGGTGAAAGCTGGCGTGCCGAACTGGTTGCTGTAGGCGTGGATCGCGGGTGTGCCGCCCAGGTGCATGAGGAGGATTCTGGCGGCGCTATCGAATCGGCCGCTGCGGATGAGTTGGTCGAGCCCGCGCAGCGCTTTTCCCTCGTAGACGGGATCGGCGACGATGCCTTCGGTGCTGGCGAGCTGGCGGATGAGGTCGAGGGTTTTGGGTTCGGCCTTGCCGTAGTCGCTCTGGTCGGCCGAGATGATCTCGACGTCGTCTTGGCTCACTCGGGCCGCGGAGCCGAGTTCGACGAGTGTGTTGTTTGCAAGTTCAAGCACCCGTGTCCGTTTGATGTCGGTTTCGTGGTCGTCGGCCACACCGATGATCGAGACGGACTCGCCCAAGTAGGCGAACCCCGCGAGCAGTCCGGCTTGGGTGCTGCTGCTGCCTGTGCAGTGAACGATGTGGTCGAAGCGGAGCCCCGATTCCGCGACGTACTGAACGATCTCAGCGGCGCACTTCATGTATCCCAGGCTTCCCAGAGGGTGCTCGGATGCGCCGCCGGGGATGAGGTAGGGCTTGTGGCCCTCGTTGCGCAGCTGTTCGACGAAGTCGGTCAGTGGGCTCTGATCCTCGATGGGCCGTGGGGTCTCGTCGAGGTAGAGGTCGGCGCCCATCAGGCTGCTGAGGAGGATGTTCCCTGTTTGTCGGTACGACGGTCCGGCGTCCTCGGCCCATCCAAAGTGCAGTAGTGCGCACTTCAGGTTGTGCCGGGCGGCGGCCGCGGCGGTCTGGCGAGTGTGGTTGGACTGGATCGCGCCGGCGGTGACAAGCATGTCGGCGCCTTTGGCGATCGCGTCGCCGACGAGGTACTCGAGCTTGCGGGTCTTGTTCCCACCGCCTTCGAGTCCGGTGAGGTCGTCGCGCTTGATCCATAGTTCGGGGCCATCCAGGGCTCGCCGGAAGTTGTCGAGTCGATGGATGGGTGTCGGTAGCAAAGCGAGCGGCGCGTGAGGCCGCTGGCGCAGCTGGGTGCGGAGTTCCTCGATCTTGCTTGACGTCATGTCTAAAACTCGATTCTCGTCATCGTAGGAGGCTTGCGATGGCTAGGTCTTCGATCCCGAGACCGGTGGATCGGAAGAACCGTGTTCGGCTGAAGTCGGGGGTGTATCCACCGATGAGCTCACTGAGGTCGGCCTTGATTCCGGCGGCGCTCCACCCGTCCTCGGCGGCAAGGATCATCTCGCCGGCCGTGACAGGAGCAGTTGCCCGGTAGTCGCAGTAGACATCGAGGTGAGGAAGTGCGCTGGGTGCGATCTCGTGAGCGTTGGCGGAGTTGGTGCTGATCGAGGTGACGAGCGCTCCGTTCTTGACGTCGGCGAGGTCGATGACCGGCTGACCCGAAGACGTACACAGCAGGACCACGTCAGCACCGGCGACGGCGTCGCGGGCCGAGGGTGCGATGCGGGCGTTCGACGCGACCCCGGCAAGCTCGCTGCGCCGGGCCGAGTGGGACTCGCACGCATCGTCAACCAGCGACGGGCTGTAGACCGTCACCTCGCTCCAGTCGTGTCCGCCGGAAACGAAACGAATGTGCTCAACCGCCACGTTCCCTGCGCCGATCACCGCGAGCGTGCTCGCTTCGGGTGCAGCGAGCAGGTCCACCGCGAGCGCAGTGGTCGCAGCGGTGCGTGCCGTGGTGAGAGCTAGCGAATCGACCAGGAGTACCGGTTCGCCGGTGCTCGCCGAGAGCAGCAGCGTGTAGGCCGTGACCGGGGACAGCCCAGCATCCGTGCGCCGGACGATGTAGGGCGAAACCTTCACGCCCACGAGATCCAGGTCGTGGAGCACGCCAGGGTAGAAGATGCAGTCGCCGCCGTTGTTAGGAAACGCGGTGACCGTCTGATCGGGTTGCACCGTCGTGCCCGTCGAGAGCCCAGCGAAAGCCGACCGGAGCGCGCCCTTCACCGCAGCGGGGTCCAGAACCGCTAGCGCCTCGCGTGCGCTCATCGTTCGTACGTCTAAGGTCATGATTCCCTCCGGGGTTGTGCTCGGTGCACGTCGTGCGCACTATACTGCTCATCATGGTTGGTTTGGCAAGGGGAGAAGTCGTGCCGGAATCTGGTGCCACCGTGCCTGAGTGGATCTCGTCGGTCGGCCGACGGATCCGGACCCGTCGCCAGCAGCAAGGCTGGACGGTGCAGCAACTGGCCGACAGGGCGCACGTCAGCCGACGAATGCTCACCCAGATCGAACTCGGCCAGGCCAATCCGAGCCTGACCACCGTGGACCGGATCGCCACTGCCCTGGGCACGGACTTCCCCGGTCTTGCGCTGATGACGTCACCGAACGATCCAAAACACGCGACCATTACGGAACCGGCGAGCGTCTGGCAAGATCCCCACGGCAGCGAAGCGGTTCTGCTCGGCGCCACGACATCACGTCCACGAACCGAACTCTGGCGATGGGCTCTAGCTCCCGGTCAAAGCTACGAATCCGCGGCCGACGCGGACCCAACTGAGGCGGTCATCCACGTCCTCACCGGGCTCCTCACCATTAGCGATGCCGACAGCACCGTCGTCGTACCCGCAGGAGCAAGTGCAACGTTCACCACCGACGGTGCCTACGCCTACACCAACGACCGGGATGCGAAGGTGACTTTCGTTCGACTCTTCCGTTCCCTATGACCCCCGCTGTGCGAGCGAGCAGCACGCACTCGCCGCTCAGCACGTACATAGAGGAAGCCGCTGATGCTCGATTGCCGCACACCGCTGAGCCGGGACAGGCCGGGCCACGTTCTGGGGCAAGCCCCTCAGGTGCACAACCCGGCCGCACGACGCGCTGCGGCCTGATCCAGCTCTTTCTGCGACAACTCGGGTTCCGTGGAGGGAGAGACTGACGCGCTGGGTGCGGACGGCGATGGATTCTCCGTGGCTTCGGGATTCTGTGATTCGCCGCCGACCGGGTTCTCGGCGGAGATGCTCTGGTCCGCAAAGTTCGCGCCCAACGGGAGGTCGTTGCGGATGCGACGCCACAGGTCCTTGGCTTCGTCGGTGATCTCGAGACGTCCTGGTTGGACGGTCGAGTCCACAACCGGGACCGTGACGAAGCGGATCTTCGACAACCCGGTGTTCTGGAACTGCGAGGCGAGGTCAGCCAACGCCGGGATCGAATCAATGTCCTCGTCGACGCTGATCGAGGTGGTCACCGCCTCGAGAAACGAGAAGACCTTAGTCGGCTGGGACAGGGTCTGCGCGGAGAGGACCTTGTTGATCATCGAGGCCATGAAGGCCTGCTGACGACGCATCCGACCGATGTCCCCGGTGACGGAGAGTTGGTAGCGCTCACGCACGTAATCAAGGGCCTGATCACCCTGCAGAACCTGCGTGCCGGCGTCGAGGAAGATGTCGCGCTCGGGATCGTTGACCTCCTCGGGAATGCAGACCTCCACCCCGTCGACGGCGTCGACCATGTCCTTGAAGCCGTTGAAGTCCAAGGTGATGAAGTGGTCGATGTAGACATTGGTGATCGCCTCCACCGTCTGCACGGTGCACAGTTGACCGCCGACCGAGAAAGCTGAGTTGAACATCGCCATCGACTCACCAGGAATAGTCTCGCCATCGATCAGACAGTCCGGACGGTCGACGAGCGCGTCACGCGGAAGGCTGATGCCGTAGGCCTCGTCCCGCGTGGCGGAGACGTGCACCAGGATCGTGGTGTCGGACCGTTCGCCACCCCCGGTGAGGCCGTCGATGTTGTTGCCGTCACCGTCGCGGGAGTCCGAGCCCATGATGAGGAGATTGAGAGGTTCCATCGGGCCGGTGGTCTGAGGCTTTGTAGAGACCATGTGCTCGATGGAGGCCCCCGCCTCGATGTTCCCGTCGAGGCGGTTGTAGCCGAGGTAGACCGCCAAGCCGGTGACCAGCGCCAACACCAGTTGGGTGCTCAGAATGATCTTGAGAACGGTACGTCGGTGCCGCGGCTCCAGGGAGTCATCGGTCGGCACGGCGGGCGCTGTGGGCAGCGCGAGGTCTTCAGGCACGTTCACATCATCACAAACACCCGGTTGGCCCGTGCGGTTTCCACAGCATCGAGCGGTGACCGGACTCGTGACGGCCGTGTCCGATTCCCGCTGGTCCAAGCGGGATCCGTCGGTCAGACTGGAGACATGCCCAGCGCGGAGATCCTCGACCCGGAGTCACGCTACCGCGCGGTGAAATCCCGGGACCGCCGCTTCGATGGATTCTTCTACTTCGGCGTACGCACCACCGGGATCTACTGCAGGCCCTCCTGCCCGGCACGGACGCCCACCTTCGAGCACGTCGAGTTCCACCCGACGCCGGCCTCGGCGCAGGCCGGAGGCTTCCGCGCCTGCAAGCGGTGCCTGCCGGACGCGACGCCGGGTAGCCCGGCTTGGGATGTGGCCGCCACCGCGGCCGGTCGGGCCATGCGACTGATCGCCGATGGCATCGTCGATCGCGAAGGCGTCGAGGGTCTGGCCGCCCGAGTCGGCTACACCCCCAGACACCTCTCCCGCCTACTCACCCATGAGTTGGGGGCCGGGCCCCTGGCTCTGGCGCGGGCCCAGCGCGCTCAGACCGCACGCGTCCTGCTGGAGACCTCGGATTTGTCCTGCACCGATGTGGCCTTCGCCGCCGGATTCTCGAGCGTCCGTCAGTTCAACGCGACGGTCCAAGAGGTGTACGCCGCGAATCCCTCCACCCTGCGTGGGCGTCGCGTCGGGCAGGGTTTACCCGGCGTCGTACGCGTGCGCTTGGCGGTGCGGAGCCCGTTCGCCGGCGCGGCGTTGCTTGATTTCCTGGCCGCTCATTTGGTCGCCGGGATCGAGGACTCCGGACCCGGGTGGTACGCCCGCACCCTGTCGTTGCCGCACGGCAGCGGCATCATGCGTCTGGAGATCCCCGATGCCCCTGAGCCGGGGCGGACCGTCTTTGTCGCGGCGACCTTCACCCTGGACGATTTACGCGACACCACGGCCGCGACCCAGAGAGCGCGCCGGATGCTGGATGCTGATTGCGACCCCGTCGCGGTGCTCGACAGTTTCAGCGGGGACCCGGTGCTGGGGCCACTGGCCCGGCGTACCCCCGGTCTCCGGGTCCCTGGACACGTCGACGGGGTCGAGCTGGCTGTTCGGGCTGTGGTGGGGCAACAGGTCAGCCTGGCTGCGGCTCACACCGTCCTGGGTCGACTCGTGGCTGCCCACGGTCGACCGCCCGCCGAGCCTGTCGGGGCTTTGGCTCATCTCTTTCCCACGGCTGACGCGCTGGCCTCGGTCGATCCGGAGACCCTGCCGATGCCGCGTGCCCGAGGGCGGGCCCTGGTGGGCCTGTGCGCGGCGCTTGCGTCCGGCGAGGTTGCTCTGGACCGCGGAGCCGATCGGGACGGCGTACGGGCCGCATTGCTGGCTCTCAAAGGCATCGGCCCCTGGACCGCCGACTACATCGCGATGCGGGCCCTGGCCCACCCCGACGTTTTCCTGCCCACCGATATCGGAGTCCGCGACGCGCTGCGGGGGCTGGGCATCGACCCCATCGGTGGCAGTCCGGAGCATCGCCCTGCGGCCCTGGCCGAACGATGGCGCCCCTGGCGCTCCTACGCGCTGATGCACCTGTGGCGGACGGTCATCCCGACCTCTGCCTGCACCGCCCCTGTATCCGAGGAGATCTGAGATGTGGACCGTCGTGGAGTCATCGATCGGGCAGTTACGCATCGTCGAGCGGGACGGTGCGATCACCGCGATCGAGTTCTCGCCCTTCGTTGATACCGGACGCCCTCGAGGTGAGCGCAGCGACAGTGCCGCCGTTCTGGTGGAGGCCGCCCGGCAACTGGGGGAGTACTTCGCCGGGGAGCGCCGTGACTTCGAATTGCCCCTGGCTCCTAGGGGCAGCGAGTTCCAGCAGACGGTGTGGGAGCAACTCGAGAAGATCCCGTACGGCGAGACCGCGTCGTACGGCGAGATCGCGAAGCGGCTGGGACGCACCAATGCGGCTTCTCGTGCCGTTGGCTTGGCGAACGGATCGAATCCGATCCCGGTCGTGATTCCTTGTCACCGGGTGATCGGGGCCAA
>CBDTZB010000157.1:0-6089 GCA_965364795.1 uncultured Nocardioides sp. | reverse complement strand
TGGGTGAGGTAGTCACCCATGGAGGCTCCGAAGGGGCGGGTGAGGATGTAAGCGGCCCAGAAGGCCAAGACGGCGTTGAGTCCACCCTTGAGGTGCGCCACTGCAACGAGGGCGATCAGGGCGCCGAAGAGGGCTGCGGAAGGCAGGTAGCCCAGAGCCAGCTTCTCGCCGACCAGATCACCGGCGGAGGTGCAGAGGGCGAAGGTGAAAAGGATCGCGGCCCAGTAGAAGGCTTCGCGTCGGCTCGTCAGGATGGTGTGGATCGACAGCGTGCGCTCCGACCGGAACCAGAGCGCGAACGTCGCGGCGAGAGCGACGCTGAAGGCAACGGTGGTGGTCCAAAGGCTCACCCCGAAGTTGTCGACGAGGTTGTCGGTGATCAGCGTGCCCATGATGCTGATCAGCACGACGGCGGCCCAGTAGACGCCGGGGACGTAGCGGCGGGCGCGGAACTGGAAGAACAGGGCGACGGCGGTGGTGGCGGCCATCACCAGCGAGGTGACGGTCAGCCCGAGGCCGACATTGCCCGCGAGGAAGTCAGCCGCGGTCTCACCGACGGTGGTGGCGAGGATCTTCACTACCCAGAAGAGCAGAAAGACCTCTGGGACTTTGTTGAGCATGCGCGTTGACAAGGAACTGTCGGTGGACATCAGGGGGTGTGTGGTCATGGGGAGAGAGTGGAGTCGGGAGCCTGCCAATGACCTGACTGCATGCGCCTGCCTGGAGTGGTCACACAGCCGGAAGACGTACGACGAACCTCGTGGGGTCCGCCGCCTGAAGCAGCTCGACCTCACCGCCACACGAGCGCGCGACGCGACGCGCCAGGGACAGCCCCAAGCCGGCTCCCGACCCGCCACCGCTGGTCGTGCCGGCCACGAAGATCCGGTCCAAGTCGCCGCTCACCCCGGGGCCGTCGTCTTCCACGACCAGATTCATGGTCGTGGTTCGGGCGGGGTCGACGTAGATCTGCACGCGAGAGCTGGCGAACCGGACCGCATTCGCCACCACGGGCGACAGGGTCCGCACAGCGAGAGCGTGGGGAACGCCCAGCCGCACGTCGGGCACGTCAATCTCCACGGTGAGGTCGGTGGGTGTGCCACGGACGACCTCGTCGACAACGTCGATCAGTGAGGACACCGCGGACTCTGCGACATGGTGTTCGGTACGGGCAAGCTCCAGCAGGGTCGCAATGGTGTCGGTCATCCGGTGGGCGGCGGTCGAGATCTCGCTCAGGTCTTCTCGGGTGGACGTGGGCAGGTCAACGTCCAAGAGGGCGAGGTCGGCGTTGCCCTGGATGGTGGTGAGGGGTGTGCGCAGCTCGTGCGCCAACTCCGAGGTGAGCCGTTGCTCGGAGCGGATGGCGGCGCTGACCCGGTCTAACAAGGAGTCCAGGGTCCCGGCCAAGGCCGTCAGCTCGTTCCTCGGAGGACCGAGGCCGAAGCGACGCGACAGATCGTGTTCGCTCCAGTCCGCGGCGGTGCTGGCCAACACAGCAACGGGTTGGAGGGCTCGTCGGGTGACCCACGCGGCGAGGGCTGCGGCCGCGGCGGTGGCAAGCCCACCGGTCGCCAGGCTGACGATGAGTGCGTAGAACTCCGCCTCTTCGTACGGCGAGATCGACTCGTCCACGACCACCACCCCGCCCGTCCCGGACTCTGTCGAGAACGGCACGGCGAGGAGTCGTCGGTCATCACCGTCGTCGCGTCGCTGGGGAGCGCTGGCGTCGCTCAGGTCGGTGTAAATATCGGCCAGCCCGGGTGGGACGAAGCCCGCCACGAGGACGCCGTTCGCGTCGTACACAGCCACACCTCGATCCAGGGCCGACGCGGGGACGGACAGCACTCCTTCGGCGGAGTCGCTGGTGGCCGAGCCGGCCACCGCCTGGGCGCGATCCTCGAGGGCTCGATCGACGTTACGGGTGGTCTGGGAAGCCAAGATGAGCTGCACGACGAACGTGAGCATCAGCATCGCGAAGGCCGTCACGCAGGCGGTGAGGATGACGATCTGGCGCTGAAAGGAGCCAGCGGGGACGGCTTGGTTCACTTGACTCGGAATCCGATGCCACGGACCGTTTCGATGGTCACCGGTGAGTTGATGGATGCCAACTTCACCCGGATGCGTCGGATGAAGGAATCAATGGTGTTCTCGCTGACCATGGAGCCGTCGGGCCAGGCTGCAGCCACGACCGCTTTGCGCCTGGCCACCTCGCCAGGACGGGAGGTGATCGCCGCGAGCATTCGGTACTCAGTCGGCGTCAAGGAGACCTCGCCCTCCGGGCAGCGGACCTTGTGCCCTGCCGGATCGAGGGTGAGCCCTCCGGTCGTCGGACCGGTAGGCCGACCCCTGCGGCCGAGAGCTTCCACCCGGAGGAGGAACTCCGTGATGTCGAACGGCTTCGAGACGTAGTCGTCACCGCCGGCGTGGAAGCCGGCGATCCGATCGTGGACGGCACCGAGGGCGGTCAGGAACAGCACAGGGGCGGACTGTCCGTCGGAGCGGAGGGCCTGAACCACGTCGCGGCCATCAGAGTCGGGAAGACCCACGTCCATCACGACGACATCGACCCCGCTGTCCGGTCCGAGGAGTCGCAGGGCTTCGGAGCCGCTGTGGGCGGCGCGGACCTCATGCCCCGCGGACTCCAAGGCGCGAGAGACCAGTCGACGGATCGCGGGGTCGTCCTCGCAGATGCCGATCAACACGGTGGGTCCTTTCGTCGCTGGAGTCAGCGTCCCACGGGGACGGCCGCTGTGGTGGCGGGCGCAGCCTGTTCCGCGGAGAAGCGGCGTAGGCGGTGAAGAACGACACCGGCGGCCGCGAGGATCAGGGAGAGCGCGACCATCGCAATGGCAAATAGTTCGATGTGCGCGGCGATGATCGGGACGCCGCCAAGGAAGTAGCCGACCGCGAGGAAGCCAACCGTCCAGACCAGACCTCCGACTGCGTTGTACGCGGTGAACCTGCGCCGCGACATCGTGGCGACACCGGCAACGACCGGCGTGAAGGTGCGCACCACCGGGACGAAGCGCGCCAGGATCACCGCTTTGGGCCCGTGCTTGGCGAAGAACGCCTGGGCCCTGAGTGCGTGGGAGGCCGCGAAGAAGCGCGAGTTGGTGCGCGCGAACACCCGAGGCCCGATGCGCCGACCAACGAGGTAGCCCACCTGATCACCCAGCACCGCGGCGAGAAACAGCCCGCCGGCGATGAGCGCGAAAGGCAGGTGGATGGCGCCTGCAGCCGCCATCACACCGACCGTGAAGAGCAACGAGTCCCCAGGCAGGAAGAACCCGACGAGGAGCCCGGTCTCGGCGAAGATCACCGCCATCGCCAGCAGCAGGGCCAGCGGGCCGAGGGTGAGCATCAGGGGTGTCAGAAAAGCGATCATGCAGGAAAGGTAAGAGGGGGCGCCTGTCGACAACCTGACTACGCAGTAGGCAAGTTTCAGTCAGGTTCCCGACAGGTCGCAGGGTTCAGGGTGTGGGCAACAGCCACCGAAAGGAGCCCACGATGTCCCTCACGACGCAGCAGAGAACACCTCAACCCGTCGACCCCGCGTCCCTGGCCGGGCCGCGCCCGCGTCGTACCGTCAGCGAGCAGGGATTGTTGGTCGTCGTGCTCCTCGGGGCAGTGGCCGTCTTAGCCCTGTGGTGGCACGACACGACGATCCGCGCCGGACTGGGGGAGTGGGTGACCGCCGCCGGCCGGGTGACCGGGTTGCTCGGCGGCTACACCATCGTGGTGGCGTTGCTGTTGATGTGCCGGGCGCCGTGGATCGACCACGGCCTGGGCACCGATCGTCTTTCCCGCTGGCACGCGATGTCGGGGCGCTACCTGCTCGGGTTGTTGACCGCCCACGCGGTGCTGATCACCTGGGGCTACTCGCTGACCTCTGGCAGCGGGCTGGTGGCTCAGAGCGGGTTCATGCTGTCGGTGATCCCCGACGTACTGCTCGCGGTCATCGGGTACGGCGTCCTGGTCCTGGTCGGGGTCATCTCGGCAAGACAGGTGCGTCGGAGGGTCAGCTATGAGACCTGGTATCTGGTCCACCTGCTCACCTACCTCGCTATCGGGCTGAGCTTCCTGCACGTGCTGAGCGCCGGCGCCGACTTCCAAGCGGGATGGGCCAAGGGCTTCTGGATCGCCCTGTACGCCGCGGTCGGCGGACTGCTGGTTTGGTACCGCTGGCTGAACCCGGTCCGCAACGCGATCGCTCACCGCCCACACGTCGCTTCGGTCACCGCCGAGGGTCCGGGGGTCGTGTCCATCGTCATCGCCGGGCGCAACCTCGATCGTATGAATGCCCAAGCGGGCCAGTTCTTCCGCTGGCGGTTCCTGACCCCGAGCGGCTGGTGGCAGTCACATCCCTACTCCCTCTCCGCAGTGCCCACCGACTCCGAACTGCGGATCACCGTCAAGGGGCTGGGCTCGCACAGCAGGGAGCTGAGCGGTCTGCGTCCCGGGACCCGGGTGCTGATGGAGGGCCCGTACGGCGCTCTGACCTCCGCCCGGCGTCGCAACCGCGGCGTACTCCTCTTGGCCGGGGGAATCGGGATCACCCCGTTGCGGGCGATGCTCGAGCACCATCACGACCAGGGCCGCGCCGCTGGACCGGCGACCCTCATCTACCGGGCCCGCACCACCGAGGACCTCGTTCACCGCGAGGAGATCGACCGTCTTGCCGAGGCTGATCACATCGAGGTGTTGTACGGGGTGGGTGACCCCGGTGGGGCCACCGACGCCTTCGTCGGAGACCGCCTCAAGGACGCGGTCACCGACCTCGACCAACGCGACGTCTACGTCTGCGGTCCCGCTCTCTTCATGGCGGCAGCAACCGCGAGCCTCGAACGCTGCGGGGTCTCCCCACGCCACATCCATGCTGAACGCTTCGAGTTCTAGGAGATCGTCATGTTGACCCGACCATCAGCCCCCGGCCGCTACCATCCTGCGCTGAAGTTCTCCGCCAGCGTCCTGGGCGTCCTGCCCCTCCTGGGCGTCAAGACCGTGACGTCCGACCCGACCCCTCTGGGGCCGGCGGTCAACCTCACGGCCAGCGATCAGGGCTCGGTCACGGGCCCCCTGATCAACACCCGGTACGGCCCGGTGCAGGTGCAGGTCACCGAGAAAGCCGGCGCCGTCACCGACGTCCAGGCCGTCCAGTTGCCGACCGGCGGGGAGTCCGGGCAGATCGCCGACTATGCAGGTCCGGTCCTGCGCCGTGCGGCTTTGGCCGCCCAGGGCGGCGGGATCGACGCCGTCTCGGGTGCGACGTACACGAGCGCGGGCTACTCCGAATCTCTCCAGGGAGCTTTGGATCAGATCGCAGCCGGTGACTCGCCGGCTCCGGCGGGTCAGAGCGCCCCTGTGAGTTCCCAGGGATGACGGCGATGATCCAAGATGAACAGATGAGCGGTCCCGCACCCTTCGACGACGAGATCCGAGGCGAGCGACGGATCGTCTCGGTGATGGGGACGGTCTTCACCCTCGACGTCCGAGACCTCGACGTCTCCTCCGAACCCGTTGACCGGGTCGTCGCGTGGTGGCAGTGGGTGGACGCCACGTTCAGCACCTACCGACCGGACAGCGCGATCTCCGAGTTGGCCAACGGCACTCGAAGCATCGCGGACTGTCCTGCGGAGGTGCGTGAGGTCCTGACTCTGTGCCAGCAGGCGGTGCGAACCAGCGGCGGCTACTTCACCGCCCGACCACACGGTCGGCTGGACCCCACCGGGTTGGTGAAGGGGTGGAGTGTCGAGGTTGCCAGCGACATGCTTCGCGAGGCGGGCTCGCGGAACCACTGCATCGCGGCGGGGGGCGACCTGCGCAGCAGTGGCGAGCCGGGCCCCGGCGTCCCCTGGCGGCTCGGCATCGTCGACCCGTTCGACGCGATGCGGGTCAAGGCCGTCGTGGTTGGTCACAACCTCGCTGTCGCCACGTCCGGCACCGCAGAGCGAGGTGCTCACATCGTTGATCCGGTGCGGGGCCGGTCCGCGACAGGACTCGCTTCGGTCACCGTCGTAGGAGTCGACCTCACCCACGTCGACGCCATGGCGACCGCGACCTTTGCCATGGGAGCGACGTGTCGGACCTGGCTG
>CBDTZB010000156.1:0-6108 GCA_965364795.1 uncultured Nocardioides sp. | reverse complement strand
AGATCTACCAGGTCTTCGAGCTGCTGTCATGAATCCCCTGCGGGATGACCAGGATCGCCGTCTGCCCCGCATCGCTGGGCCTTGCGGGCTGGTCCTCTTCGGCGTCACCGGCGACCTGTCCCGCAAGAAGATCATGCCGGCGATCTACGACCTGGCCAACCGAGGGTTGCTCCCACCTGGCTTCAGTCTGACGGGCTTCGCACGCCGCGATTGGGCACAACAGGACTTTGCCCAGATCGTGCACGACTCGGTCAAGCAGTACGCCCGCACCGAATTCCGGGAGGAGGTGTGGAGCCAGCTCTCCGAGGGGTTCCGCTTCGTCTCCGGCACCTTCGATGATGACGCGGCCTTCGGCGAACTTCGGCGCACTATCGAGGAGCTCGATGAGGTGCGAGGGACCGACGGCAATCACGCCTTCTACCTCGCCATCCCTCCGGGCTACTTCGGAGACGTCGCCGGACAGCTCAAGGCGCACGGGCTGACCGAAGGTCCAAGCGGCACGTGGCGACGCGTGGTCGTCGAAAAGCCGTTCGGCCACGACCTCGAGTCCGCCCAGGAACTGAACGCCATCCTTGACGATGTCTTCCACTCGGGTTCGATCTTCCGGATCGATCACTACCTCGGCAAGGAGACGGTGCAGAACATCTTGGCGATGCGGTTCGCCAACACCATGTTCGAGCCGTTGTGGAACGCGAACTACGTCGACCATGTCCAGATCACCATGGCCGAGGACATCGGGATCGGTGGTCGGGCCGGCTACTACGACGGCATCGGCGCCGCCCGCGACGTTATCCAGAATCACCTGCTGCAACTGATGTCGCTGGTGGCGATGGAGGAACCCACCTCCTTTGACGCTGAAAGTCTGCGGATCGAGAAGCAGAAGGTTCTCGCCAGCGTGAAACTCCCCCACCGGCTGGATCTCACCACCGCGCGCGGGCAATACGACGCCGGGTGGGCCGGGGGACGCAAGGTGCTCGGCTTCGTAGAGGAGGAGGGCATCAAACGCAGCTCCACCACGGAGACGTTCGCCGCGATCACTCTGGAGATCGAGAACCGCAGGTGGGCAGGGGTTCCGTTCTACCTCCGCACGGGTAAACGGTTGGGCCGCCGGGTGACCGAGGTCGCCGTGACGTTCAAGCGCTCCGCCCATCAACCGTTCTCGGCCAACTCCACCGAGGACCTGACCCAGAACGCCCTCGTGATTCGCATCCAGCCCGACGAGGGGTTGACGATGCGGTTCGGCTCGAAGGTGCCGGGCACCCAGATGGAAATCCGAGACGTCAACATGGACTTCGCGTATGGCGGCACCTTCACCGAGTCCTCACCGGAGGCCTACGAACGCCTGATCCTCGACGTCCTGCTGGGTGATCCACCGCTCTTTCCCCGCCATGAGGAGGTCGAGTTGTCCTGGAAGATCCTCGATCCCATCTTGCGCCACTGGGAGCGCAAGGGGCGCCCCGAGAAGTACGCGCCTGGGACGTGGGGTCCAGCCACTGCCGACGCCATGCTGGCGCGGTCCGGACGGGTGTGGAGGCGACCATGATCGAGTTGACCGACACCACCTCTTCGCAGATCGCAGCCGAGTTCGTCCGAGCGCGCAGGCGGGCCGGCAGCCCCGCCATGGGCATGGTGATGACCCTGATGGTCGTGGTGTCCGAGAGCGAGGCCGAAGAGTCGATGAAGATCGCTCGAAAGGCCACCCACGAACACCCAGCACGGTTGATCGGCGTCGTGATCGGCAACCGCCGCGGTAAGCCCGTGGTCAACGCCCAAGTCGGCGGTGGCCAGGGGTCCGGTGGCGAGAGCGCCGTCGTACGCCTTTCTGGTGAGGTGGCCGATCATGCCGGATCGGTGATTCTGCCCCTGCTCCTGCCTGACTCCCCCGTCGCCATCTGGTGGCCACATGATCCGCCGGCCGACCCGGCCAACGACCCGCTGGGTGCCTTGGCCCGCCGGCGCATCACCGACGCTGCTGAGGTCACCAAGGGCAAGACGAAGGCCCTTGAGGTTCAGTGTGCGTCGTACGTCGCAGGAAACACGGACCTGGCCTGGACTCGGCTGACCCCGTGGCGTGCCCTCTTGGCCGCATCCCTGGACCAGCATCCGCTCACGGTGACCGGCGCTTCGGTCACTGCCGAACGGGTCAGCCCGAGCGCCGACCTGCTTGGCGCCTGGCTCGCCGACCGCCTGAAGGTTGATGTCGAGCGTCATGGCTCGGCCGGACCCGGCATCACCGAGGTCGTGATGCACACCGCCGAAGGCGATATCCGGATCTCGCGCAGCGACGGCCGCCTCGCCACCTTCACCTCGCCGGGCCGCCCGGATCGACCCATCGCCCTCAAGCGCCGTTCTCGCCCGGAACTGCTGGCCGAAGAGCTTCGCCGACTGGACGAGGACGACGTGTACGCCGCCACCATCCGTGCCCTTGGGAGGAAACGATGACCAGCCAGCCCGCACCCCAGGTGGATGTCCACGGTGATCCCGCCGCTCTGGCCACCGCTGTCGCCCAGGCCCTGCTGGCGCGCCTAGCCGAGATCCAGGCGACCGGGCGGGAACCCCACATCGTGCTGACCGGGGGAACGATCGCTCGGGCGATTCACACCGAGGTAGCCCGCCTATCTCCAACCACTGACGTGGACTGGTCTCGGGTGGTGATCTGGTGGGGCGACGAACGTTTCGTCGAGTCAGGTTCTGAGGACCGCAACGAGGCTCAGACTCGATCGGATCTGCTGGAGGCCGTCAAGGCCACCCGGGCGCACCCCATGCCCGCTTCAGGAGACTGCGCGGATGTCGATGCCGGCGCGGCGGCGTACTCCGAGTTGTTGCTGCGTCGGGGTAGCGACCCCTTCGATCTGGTCATGCTGGGCATGGGCCCCGACGGCCACGTCGCGTCGCTCTTCCCCGGCTATCCCGCGCTCGACGAATCCGACCGACCCGCGGTGGGCGTCACGGACTCACCCAAGCCCCCACCGAACCGGATCACGATGACCTTCCCCACCCTGAATCACGCCGCCGCGGTGTGGTTCCTGGTCAGCGGTTCTGAGAAGGCAGAGGCGGTGGAGGCCGCGCTGACCGTCGAAGGCGACACACAGAACACGCCAGCTCGCGGCGTCGCAGGTCAGACCGAGACGATCTGGTTCCTCGACAAGCCCGCCGCCTCCCTCCTCTAACCGCGAGTCGGCGCTACTTGACGCTGAAACTGCGCCGAGTCGGCGCCACTTGCACAAGAAGCGCCGACTCAGCGACTTATCCACAGGTGCCCTCGTTGCCAGTAGCGTGAGCATTGTGTCCGGGGAGATGCTCGGCAAATGCCCATCTCGAAGTACTACGACCATCAACCCTTCCTTGATGCCTCGGCCGGCCTGCCCCTCGATGCGCCGTTCACCCGAACTCAAGCTCTCGACGAGGGAGTTCCTGACGCGCGACTGCGACGGTTCGTCGACCTCGGGTTGCTCCGACGCCCGATCAAGGGCGTGTACGTCGCCAGCCAACTCAAGGACTCGCCTGAGTTGCGTGCGCGCTGCATCAGCTTGGTGGTGCCGGCTGATTATGTCGTCTGCGATCGCCACGCCGGATGGCTGCTCGGAGCCGACATGGTCCTCGCGCCCGGTGAACACCTCGAACGAAGCCCGATCTCCGTGTTCAGGCCATCGGGTCACGGACGGCTGCGCAACGATCTCTGCGACAGCGGCGAGCGAAATCTGCTCTCCGGTGACATCACCGAGGTGCACGGTCTCGCGGTGACCACTCCGCTTAGGACGGCCTACGATCTGGGACGGGTGCGCAGCCGCGAGCATGCGCTCTCCGGACTGGACGCGATGCTGCGGCTCGGCGGCTTCAGCTCTGCCGAGCTCGTGTGGGGAGTAGAGCGCTTCCGGGGAATGCGCTGGATCACCCGCCTGAGAGAGCTCGCGCCAATCGCCGACGGCCGGGCCGCGTCACCGGGTGAGTCGGTGCTGCGGCTGCGCTGGATCGACGGCGGATTGCCCAGCCCGCAACTTCAGGTGGAGGTGTGGATCGACCGCGTACTCATCGCGATCCTCGATCTCGCTCACGAGGAGTTGCGCTACGCCGCGGAGTACGACGGGGAGCAGTGGCACTCCTCCCCCGAGCAGATCCAACACGACCAGGAGCGCCGGTCGTTGGTCTCTGACGAGGGTTGGCTCATCAACGTTTTCCGTAAGGAACATGTCTACGGTCACCAACAGACAGCAGACGCAACGCTTCGCGCCGGCGTCGCGGAGTCACGCCGCCGTCACTCCCAGCCCACCAATGAACGAGTCGTCGCTAGTTGAAAGAAACGTGCCGACTCGGGGTCGAATCAGCGTCAAGATGCGCCGACTCGCGGGTGGTCAGAAGATGATGTCGCCGGACTTGCGACGACGGCGCAGAAGCGCCAGCGCCTCGTCCAGGATGACCTGAGCCTCTTTGTCGGAGCGACGCTCTTTCACGTAGGCCAGATGCGTCTTATAGGGCGCGATCTTCGGGGCGGGCGGCGGGTTCTCGGAGTCGAGCGAAGCGGGAAGGCCGCACTTGGGGCAGTCCCAGGACTCAGGAGCCGTGGCCTCGACGGAGAACGTGATCACCGAACGGTGCTCGTGAGAGCAGAAGTAGGTAACGGCCTGTCGGGGTGCTGCATCTCCCCGCTCGGCCTCGCCCATGGGCCCAGCACCGACCCGACTGCCACGAATGGCGCTTCCTCCACCAGCCATCTCAATCGGTCCCTTCGTTGGTGCTCACAGAGTTACGTCGCACGGTTTCAGTAGGCAAGGAGCAGGCCCAGGGCGATCACGCAGGCGAACCAGATCACGCCGACACCGACGGTGAAACGGTCCAGGTTGCGCTCTGCCACCGATGAGCCACCGAGAGAGCTGGATACGCCGCCACCGAACATGTCCGACATGCCGCCGCCGCGCCCCTTGTGCAGGAGCACGAGCAGAATCATGATCAGGCTCGAGGCGATCAACAGGATGGTGAAAAGTGTGTCCACGGGAAGGAATCCTACGTCAGGTAAGTGAGTACTACAGGACTGGCATGTCGTAGAACCGGCAGATACCGCTGAACTCGTCCACCTGGAGGCTTGCTCCGCCGACCAGCGCGCCATCCACGTCGGCCTTCGCCATGATGCCGGCCACGTTGGACGCCTTCACCGATCCGCCGTAAAGGATCCGCAGACCCTCAGCCGCCCCGTCGCCGTGCGTCTCGCGAACCTGCGCGCGGATCGCCTGGGCGACCTCCTGAGCGTCCTCGGGCGTAGCGACCTCACCGGTGCCAATGGCCCAAACCGGTTCGTAGGCGACCACCAGACCGGCCACCTCCTCGGCGGTGAAGCCGACCAGGGAACCATCCACCTGGGAGATGCAGTGCGGGACGTGCTCGTTGGCTTGACGCACCTCCAGAGGCTCACCCACACACACGATGGGGGTCATCCCTGCAGCCAGCGCCTTGCGGGCCTTCTGGTTAACGATCTCGTCAGTCTCCGAGTGGTGCTCACGCCGTTCGGAGTGGCCAACGACCACGTAGGAACAACCGAGTTTCGCGAGCATGCCCGCGGAGATCTCGCCGGTGAACGCACCGCTGTCTTGGGTCGAGACGTCCTGGGCGGCGTACTTCACCGACAGACGGTCCCCGTCGACCAGGGTCTGCACCGAGCGGAGGTCGGTGAAGGGTGGGCAGACCACGACCTCGACCTGCGCGAAGTCGTGACGCTTGTCGGACAGGGTCCACGCCAACTTCTGCACCAGGACAACAGCTTCGGCGTGATTGAGGTTCATCTTCCAGTTGCCCGCCATCAACGGCGTGCGACCCGACTTCTTCGTTGCCATGATTCAGCCCTCCAAGATCGATATGCCGGGCAGTTCTTTGCCCTCGAGGTATTCCAGACTTGCCCCACCGCCGGTGGAGATGTGACCGAACTGAGCATCTTCGAATCCGAGCGCGCGCACGGCGGCCGCGGAGTCGCCGCCACCCACCACGGACATGCCGGGGACCTGGGTGAGCGCCTGAGCGACCGCACGGGTGCCCTCAGCGAACGCCTCCACCTCGAACACGCCCATCGGGCCGTTCCAGAAGACGGTGTGGGCATCGGCCAGGGCGGCCGCGAAAGCC
>CBDTZB010000155.1:0-6170 GCA_965364795.1 uncultured Nocardioides sp. | reverse complement strand
TCGATGCGAGCCTGTCTGCGCCAGACGTAAATCGACTGTGTCGAGATGTCCAGAGCGCGGGCAACGTCCGCAACGGGGCGTCCCGCCTCGACCAGCTCGACGGCGCGTTCGCGGAACTCGGCCGGGTATCCCTTGCGTCCCATGTGCTGCTCCTTGCTCGAGCAGCATGCAGAATCAATCAATCTGTGTCCACGAAACTCGGGCCACACCAGAGTGTCTATGAAACCCGGGGCGCTTCACCATCTTCAGGGGCTCACCTCAGATGCGCCCCACCCTGAAGCAGCATGGCCGTGTCCAACTGACTGGGACCCGTCTGTGGCCGCAGCTGCGGGTGGCGCCTGAAGGCTTTGTGAGCGGAGGCCGCACAGGGGCGAGATGCCGGGAGGATGCCCGACAGAAAGCATCGAATACATCCCTGCGCATTCATGCATCAATGGATGCATATCACACACACACACACGAATCCGGGGAGTACCTACATGTCCGTCAAGAAGCGGACGTTCAGCACCATCACCATGGCAGTCGCAGCAATGGCGATTGCCGTTCCGGCCAGCGCCGAGTCCGCCGCGATTAGCGCCATCGAGACCGGCAACGTCCTCGCCGCGCACAACGTGGCTTCGACCTGCCTCGCGACCGGCGGCGTCGCGCTCGACCTCAACACAATCACGTATGAGGTCGTCGCTGAGTCCAAGGCTACATCACGTACCTCGGCAGCCGTCGGCACGTCCGTTGAGTGCGAGATCTACAACACGAGCACGGGCCAGGTTTACGGTCGACTCGCCGCCGGTCTCCCGGGAGCGGTTGCCGCCGTAGCAGACAAGGTGACCTTCCCTCGCACGGCCGACGTCGCTGCCCGTGTCTGTGGTTCGGCCCTGTACACGGATGCTACGACCGAGTCGACCTGCTGAAGGCAGCACGTCGGGCGTGGCGATTCGTCGCCACGCCCGACTACAATGGAGAGATTGAAATGAAGCGCACTACTCACATCCGACGAGGGTCGGTCGCACTCGTGGCGTTGGCCGCTTTCGGATCCGTGGCGGCGTCGCCTGGCCAGACCTTCGCGGCGGATACCGCTCTCGCGCGAGACACCATGGCAGTCACTGGGACCTGTGCGGCCGTCGCCGGTGTCAACACAGGCCTGAACACGATGACGTTCGCGATCCACGCAGAGGGCCGCGCCAACGACTCCCGCTGGATCCCAGCGGCCACCTTCTCGCCGACGCCAAGCGGGAAGTCGCCCATCGTTCCCCCGCCCGGTCCTCAAGACGTCGTGGGAGTCGCAACGACGGTCAGTTGTGACATCGTTGATCGCGTCACTGGTGAGGCCCACGGCAGGGTCGCAGTTGGCCTCCCTGGCCCGGCCGCTGCCGTGGCTGGAACGGTCGAGATTCCTCGTAGCGCTGAGGTCTACGCACGAGTTTGCGTCAGCGCTGTGTTCGCTGACGGAGAGCTCGTGGACTCCTGCAGCTGACCTGCAGTTCCCGGCACCTCATCTGAGAGGTGCCGGGACCATTCCCGTCGAATACACAGATACGAAGACGATAGGATTACTGATGAGCACCCTCCTCAAGCTTGTCGTTGCGGCGACAATGGTCGCGAGCGGGTTCGGCACTCTCGCAGCGAGTCCTGCGCCAGCCTCCAACTCGATTGATGACCAGGTCGTCATCGAACTGGTTCGAACAGCTGACGACGTACCTGCCTCGTTCCGGCTTACGGTCCAGCACCCACCGTCACGGACGTCGGACTCTGTGACGCTCGGTGCCGCTGCGCTGCTGCGTACCGACGAGCACGGCGAAGCCGTCGACGCGTATGGGCTTCTTGCTAGCTCGTACACGCGGCAGTCTCAGCCGACGGCTTCCGTGGGCGGTACCCAGGTCAACGCGTGCACCACGACCGGTGTGTGCCAGCCCGTCTTCGTAGCGTTGGGCAGCGCGACACTAGTGACGACTGAGGACACCGGCGCCGATGGCTTCAATCGCTTCTACTTGGTGATGCAGGGCTTCGACATTCTTGAGCTTGGCCTTGACGCCGATGGTTGGGACTTGCGCATCACGGGGGACGCAAGTGTGACGCTGGCGGATGGGCTGGCAGCTGAGTCCTTCGGCATGGATGGCGGAACGGTTAGCGCCCGGCACGTTGGGTCTGACGGGCCGGGCAGCGTGGAGGTGGTCGCGCTTGGCACGCGCGGCGTCGAAGCCTTCACCGGCGCAACGCTGCCCGGGAAGGACTCAGGCAGCCTCGCGTTCACGCTCCCTCCGTGTAGCAGCGCAAACGTGCCCACGGGTCTGGGCGTCGGGACCGTGACGCTCGCGGGTGGGCAGGAGGCCCAGCAGGCATCGTGCCAGCCCGGCAGCGCGGCTGTCTCGGCCGCCGGCGTCAGTTCGATCGCAACGGACTGGACTGTCGAAGGCCTCGTTGCAGGTGACACGACCCAGCAGGACGTGAGGCTCGTCGTCGTCGACCTCCCAGACTGCCGCTACCTCATTCCGGGCATTGTCGGTGCAGCCGACGATTGCGGCCGCTGAGGTTCGCCCGGCGCCATGGTCGCTAACTGGCCTTCCCCGTGCACGGAACCCGCCGGTACTTGCACCACCGCATGGGACGCCAACGGGTGCATCGGCGACCCAATGCAGCCCACGAGCAGAGCTGCATCATGGGCGCTCGCAACAAAAACTGGGGCTACGGACCAAGTAGGTCTGCGAAGCGTGCTGCTGCTCCTTCGTCGTCGCCGGGCATGACGTGGGCGTAGACGTCCATCGTGACGGTGGCCGACGAGTGGCCGAGTCGCTGGGAGACAGTGCGCACAGGCTCGCCGGCTTGGAGGAGCAAAGTGGCGTGCGTGTGACGGAGGTCGTGAAGACGAATCCGAGGTACGTCCGGCATCAGGTCGTTCGCTCGCCGAAAGGCGATAGAGACGGCCGAGGGAGAGAGCGGCGAGCCATCCGCGCGGCACAGCAGGAGGTCCAGGTCGTGCCAGGCGCTGCCGAGGAGGCGGCGCTCTGCGTATTGGGACGTTCTGCGTCGCTCCAGGGCGTCCACGGTGCCGGCGTCGAGCGCGATTGTCCTGGAGCTCGAGGAGGTCTTCGTCGAGTCCCGCAGGGTGAGCTTGCCGTCTGCGTCCAGGACGGCTGCGCGGCCGAACGACATGCGGGCTGCGCCGAGGTCAACGTCAGCCCATCGGACGGCCAGGAGCTCGGAGCGTCGCGCGCCGGTCATCGCTGCGAGTCGGAACACGAGGCCGTACGGGTGGTCCACGGTGTCGTCGAGGAAGCGGCGGAGCTGTTCGGGTGTCCAGACCCTCAGTGTCGCCCGCGCGTCGGCCTTCACCTTGGCCATGGACGGGGGGCGCGCGGCAGCCACCGGGTTGCGTGACACGTAGCCCCACCGCATCGCGTCCTCGTACGCCTTGTGCAAGGTGCGATGCGTGTCGACGATCGTCGCAGGCGCGAGGGGGCCGTGTCCAGCGCCGGCTGACGCCAGCTGCCCGTACAGCCGCTCCAGCGCAGCGGCGGTCACGTCCTGCAACCCCATCGTCCCGAGCCGAGGCGTGATGTACCCGTGCACGTGGCGGTGGCGCTTCCGGTACGTCCCGCCGGCGAGGTGCGGCAGTATTGCGGGTAGCCACTCGTCGACCAGGAAGGATCCGAGCGTCCGCTGCGACGGTTGCACGTAGCTGCCCTGATCGACCTTGTAGAGCAGCTCCCTGACCGCCCGGTCGGCATCGGCTTCCGTTGCGAAGCCGCCTCGGACCTGCTGTCGACGCACACCATCGCTGTCGAAGCCGAGGCTCAGTCGGAAGGCCCAGGTGGCGTCCGATCCGGAGCAGGCGGAGGCGACATGGCGCTGTCTCGCCTGTCGACCGTTGACCTTGCGTCGACACGTCGTGCAGCGCTGCCAAACGGTGCCGGCCATGGTGCCTCCTGCGTTGGCGGCTGCGAAATGACAGTCGATCGAACCGGCGTCGCGCCTCGTTGCCCATCCACCGTTTGTGGATAACGTTCTCGGCGCCTCAGCGAGCCTGACGTTGCAGCTCGCCGATGATGAACGACTCGATGCAGTCACGAGGGATGCGTCGACAGTTCCCCAGCTTGATCGACTGCAGCCGGCCTTCGGCCAGCAGCTCGAACAGCTTGCTTCGTCCGATACCGAGGGCGTCGGCGGCCTCTTCGGGCCGCAGCAGCAGCGGGGTGACTGTGTCGCTTGTCATCACTTGCTCCTCGTTGGTCGTGGCAGCTCGATGGAGAGGTCGGGCTGGTTGAAGTCGCGGTTCATGAGCACGCCCGCGCGGGCGAGGGACTGCCAGCGGTCGTGGCCGATGACCAGGTGGTCGAGGACCTCGATGCCGACGAGGTCGCCGGCTGCAGCGAGGCGGCGTGTGATGGCTTCATCAGCCTCCGACGGGGCGGCGTCGCCGGAGGGGTGGTTGTGGCCGAGGACGATCGCGGATGCACCGTGGTGGAGCGCGTCGCGGAACACCTCCCGCGGGGACATGAACGTGTGGTCGACGGATCCGATCGACACGGTTGAGGTGGCGATGAGCCGATGTCGTGTGTCGAGGTTGAGGGTGAGGCAGTGCTCGCGGTCGAGGTCTTGGAGCAGCGGTGTGAGCACGGTCGCTGCGGCATCGGGGCTGGTGATGTCGAGTCGATCCTCGGGTGCGCCGGGTCGGTAGACACGGGTGCGTTCGCCGGCGCAGTGCGGGCATGCGGCCGACAGCTTCGTTGCGATGTCAGGCATGGCGGCGACCTCCACGCTGCGGCGAGCGGTCCGCGACGGCTGCGCTGGAAACCTCAGCCTGCTGGGGCAGGTGCTTGTCCCATCCGCGGTCGTGGACGAGTCGGTTGAGCACGTCACCGAGCGGCTCGATGCCGACGCCGTCGGCGCCTGCCGTTGGTTGTGGCGGCTCGCCGGGGGATTCATTCGTCATCGGCGGCTCCTTGTCTGTTCGCGGGCCGAGGTCGGGGTCGACGCGGTGTGGAGCGCTCGCCACGCGGCGCGTCGGGCGTCGGCGAGCGTCCGTGTCCGGGCGATGGGTCGGCCGTCGATGAGGACCATCCGGCGAGGTGCTCGCTCGAGCTCACACACTTGGATGCGGCCGCTGTCGTCGTGGTGCACGCCCCACTGGTCGAGGCGGAGCGGCAGCTCAGGGGCAGGCGGCCCGAGCTGGACGGGGCGGCCGTTGCTCGTAGGGGCGGCAGCGTGCGTCCGCGTGTTCTCTCGACCGCGGCGGAGCTGGCGGCGCTCCTCAGCCGTGGTGCCGCCCCAAATGCCGAGGTCACTCTGCGTCGGCTGGGCGAGCGCGAGCTGGAGACAGTGCTGGCGGACCGTGCAGCCGTCGCAGGTCGCGAGCGCGGCACGGGTCTGCTCGTGCGTGCCCTCCTCGAGGAACCCGGACGGATCGTCGCCGCGGCAGGCGGCGTCGCTCATCCAGCTCCGGAGGGTTCCGTTCGGCGGCTGACCGGTCATGGTGCGACGCCCGGTACGGGTGGGCGGGGGAGCGGTGCTGCTGCCTCGCCAGACGCGGTCGCGCGGTAGGTGCAGCCGGTGAGTGGCAGCGCGTCGAGGTTGGGCGGTAGCTCGCCGAGCCAGAGGGCTGCGAGCAGCGGCTGCGGGCACCGACGTCCGGCGGTCGTGACGATGTGTAGGTGTAGGTGCGGGCCGGTGGAGCTGCCCGCGCCAGGCGTGCCGGGTTGGCCGCCACTGGTGCCGACCAGCTGCCCTGCGCTGACGTGGGTGCCGGGCTCGACGGTGACGCCCGCGAGGTGGCAGTGGTTGACGGTCGCGCCCGCGGCGCCATCGATCGTGATGATCAGCGTCGTGCCGCAGTTGCCGGCGGTCCGGGCCACGAGGACCGTGCCGTCGTGGAGCGCCCGGATCGGGGTGCCGACGGGGAGTGGGATGTCGACGGCCACGCGACCGGAGTGGTGGGGCTTGGTGATGAGCGTGAGCGGGTCGACGCCACCGCGGGTGGCACGGGCCACGAGCCCGGCCGGGTGGAACGGCAGGGCCCAACCGTTCACGGCGGCGGGGCCGCCTGATCCGGGGCCGCTCCAGCCGGCGGCTTCGCGATAGGCGCTCGCGATGGCTGTGACCCGGTCCGCGTAGCCGGCGCCGACCTGGCGCGGGGATGCGGGGCCGGCGTTGTAGCTGCGGGCTGCCTCCCACGGATC
>CBDTZB010000154.1:0-6203 GCA_965364795.1 uncultured Nocardioides sp. | reverse complement strand
GTCTTCGTGATGGAGCAGGGAACTGACAAGGTCACCGACTCCGAACTCTTCCCGGCCGTCGCCGCCTCGCTGGGTGACCAGTTGCGGGTCATCGAGCAGGGCAACCTCGGTGGCTCGGGTGGCTACGCCCGCGGCCAACTGGAGTCCGTGCGCAAGGGCACAGCGACGTACGCCCTGATGATGGACGACGACGTGGTGTGCGAGCCCGAGGGCATCGTTCGCGCCGTGACCTTCGGCGACCTGTGCCGACGACCCACCATCGTCGGTGGGCACATGTTCAGCCTCTACTCGCGTTCGCGCCTGCACAGTTTCGGCGAGATCATCCAGCCCTGGCGCTTCTGGTGGCAGACGCCGCTGGACGGCTACAGCGACTGGGACCTCGCAGCGCGCAACCTGCGTTCCTCGCGGTGGCTGCACAAGCGTGTCGATGTCGACTTCAACGGTTGGTTCTCCTGCCTGATCCCGCGGGTGGTGATGGAGGACATTGGTCTCTCGCTGCCGCTCTTCATCAAGTGGGACGACTCGGAGTACGGTCTGCGCGCCAAGGCCGCCGGCTACCCGACCGTCACCTTCCCGGGTTCGGCCGTCTGGCACGTTCCGTGGGGCGACAAGAACGACGCCTTGGACTGGCAGGCCTACTTCCACGTCCGCAACCGCTTCATCGCCGCGTTGCTGCACTCGACGTACCCCAAGGGTGGTCGACTGATCTTCGAGAACCGAAACCACCAGATCTCGCACCTGGTGTCGATGCAGTACTCCACCGTCGAGATCCGACACCAGGCGATGCTCGACGTCCTCGCTGGACCCGACGCGCTGCACGAGATGCTGCCCACGAAGTTGGCGGAGGTGAACGCCTACCGCAAGCAGTTCACCGACGCTCAACTGGAGACCGACCGCGACGCGTTCCCCGAGACCCGGCGCAACAAGCCGCCCCGTAAGGGCCGCGACGTCGTGGAGGTGCCCGGCCGGATGTCGCAGTTGATCACCGCCGGATTGGCGCCGATCCGTCACCTGAAGGCTCCCCGGCCGCTCTCACGGGAGTTCCCCGAGGCGGAGATCCGCTCCATCGATGCCCGTTGGTACCGCTTGGCCTCCTACGACTCTGCGGTCGTCTCGATGCCCGACGGCAGTTCCGCGGCGTACTACCAGCGCGACAGCGAGCGCTTCCGCGATCTGATGGCTAAGACCCTGAAGATCCACGCCGAGTTCAAGCGCGAATGGCCCAGGTTGGCGCAGGAGTACCGTGCCAAGCTCGGAGAGATCACCTCTCTCGAGGCCTGGGACGAGACCTTCCAGCCGTGGACGAGCAGTGGGACCGACGAGGGGAATGATGAGTAGCGCGACCACCACACCGGACGACGCCGTGCCGGAGGAGCCGCAGCGACAGGTCAGGGTCGTCGACGCGCCTTTGGTCGAGCCGTCGCAGTATGGACTGAAGGCGGTCTTCCAGAAGCGCTACCTGTTGCGTCTGCTGGTTCGTCGCGAGGTCAACGCCCGCTACTCGGGTTCGTTCCTCGGTCTGTTGTGGTCCTACCTCAACCCGCTGTCCCAGTTGTTCATCTTCTGGTTCGTGATGGGCGTGGTCATCGGCCGCGGCACGGTGCCTAACTTCGCGCTGCACGTCTTCTCGGCGTTGGTCGTCGTCTACTTCTTCACCGAGACCTTCAACGCGGGCACCCGCTCGATCGTCTCCAACAAGGGCCTGGTCAAGAAGATGGCTCTGCCGCGGGAGATGTTCCCGGTGGCCTCGATGTTGGTCTCGCTCTACCACGTGGGTCCGCAACTGGTCATCCTCGTGATCAGCTGCATTATCGCCGGTTGGAGCCCTGATGCGATGGGCATGTTGGCGGCGCTGCTGGCGCTGTCGATCTCGATGACTCTCGGGTTGGCTCTGGCGCTGATGTTCAGCGTCGCGAACGTTTTCTTCCGTGACTTCGCCAGCACCGTGTCGATCATGACCAACTTCGTGCGCTTCAGCGTGCCGATGATCTACCCCTACACCCTGGTCGCCGAGCGCTTCCGAGGTCACGTAGACCTCTTCTTGGCCAACCCGATCGCCAACGCGGTTCTCCTCATGCACCGAGCCTTCTGGCTGCGCACGACCGAGGACGGGCAGGGCAACCCGAGCTACCGGGTGGCCGATCAGGAGCCTGACTTCCTCTTCACCCGAGGCCTGATCGTGTTGGGTGTGTGTCTGGTGCTGCTCGTTTTCGCCCAGTGGGTATTCGCCCGTTTCGAGAACAAGATCCCGGAGCGCCTGTGACCAGCTCGCAAAAGTCCATCGTCGTCGAGAACGTTACGAAGAACTTCACCCTTCGTCACCAACGCACCTTCAAACAGGTGACCGTCGCCATGGCCAAGGGCCGCGACATCAGCACCGAGTTCAAGGCTCTCGACGACATCTCCTTCACCGTCGATCAGGGCGAGTCGATCGGCCTAATGGGGCTCAACGGCTCGGGCAAGAGCACCCTATTGAAGGTCATCAACGGCGTCATGCGTCCCGATCAGGGCAAGGTCCTGACGCGGGGGAGCGTGGCAGGTCTTATCGCTACCGGAGCAGGCTTCCACCCTCAGCTCAACGGCCGCGACAACATCTTCCTCAACGCAGCGATCCTGGGGATGAGTGAGAAGGAGACGAAGGCGAAGTTCGATTCGATCGTCGACTTCTCCGAACTGAAGCCCAAGTTCCTCGACTCACCGGTCGGCAACTACTCCAGCGGCATGTTCGCCCGCCTGGGGTTCGCTGTGGCCATTCACGTCGACTCAGACATCTTCCTGGCCGATGAGGTCCTCGCAGTGGGGGACCGGCCGTTCAAGGAAAAGTGCCTGGCGCGCATGCAGGAGGTCCGCAACAGCGGCCGAACCCTGTTCTACGTCAGCCACTCCGCGGGGTCGGTCCGCAAGATGTGTGACCGCGTGCTGGTGCTCGAGGAAGGCAAACTCGTGTACGACGGAAACGTCGGCCCGGGGATCCGCTACTTGAAGTACGACGACGCCAAGACCAAGAGCGAAGAGGACACGCTCGACGACGAATTGGGCGCTGATATCTAGAAGTTTTTGGCTTTACTCGGCGTGTCGAGTGGAAATTACACGTTTGTAGTTACTCAGAAGCCCTTCACAGGGCCTGTGACGCATGTGAAAGTTGGCACCTCGTGTGACCTTCCCCGCGCACTGGAGTAGCCAAATATGCTTACAAGAACCCCCCTTCCCCCGTCCCCAACGCCCCGGTACCGACTTCGTCTTGTGACGGCGTGCTCGCAACTGTTGGCCCTCGGCGTCGTGGTGGCGGTCCTGACCCCCGCCGCCAGCATCGTCTCCCTTGATGTGGTCGGCCCGCAGGACGAGACCCCGGACTTCACCGTCCCGGTGCAGGCCAGCGTCTTCGCGGAGTATGACGACTCCTCCGCTGAGGCCTCGCTGGTCTCGGCCGAGCCCGCCAACGCCGACGTCAGGGAAGTTCAGTTGACGGCTCCCCGCTACGCCCGGATGGCGCCGTCGGCCCTGAAGTCCACCGCCGAGACCGAACCCGCCAGCGGGCTGACGCGGGTCACCAGCACGCCGCAACCGCTCACCGGCTACGGCACGGTGGGAGTGACCTGGGAGTCCGGTGCGGACCTCGCTGAGGACGCGATCGAGGTCGAGGCGCGTACCTTGCAGGACGGCCAGTGGTCGGACTGGACCACGCTCGAGTACGAAGCCGAACATGGCCCCGACCTGGGCAGCGAGGAGGACCTGGCATCGCGCCCCGGCACCGACCCGCTGCTCGTCGGCGAGGTGGACGAGGTGCAGGTCCAGATCGTCAGCACGCAGGCCGCTCCGGCCGATCTGAAGCTCGCTGTCATCGAGCCCGGCAAGGAACCGGCCGCTGAGCTGGAGGCCCCGGCCATCGACACCGCAGAGACCGACACAGCAGAGAGCAACACCGAGATCGCCGCCAGCGGCGAGGGCGAAGCCGTTCTCCAGTCGGCCGCCGCCCAACCGTCCAAGCCGAAGATCTACTCACGTGCCCAGTGGGGGGCCAACGAGTCGTGGCGCAACGGTTCACCCCGGTTCGGGTCGATCAGCGCCGGCTTCGTGCACCACACGGTCAACGCCAACGACTACTCCGCGGACCAGGTGCCTGCCCTGTTGCGGTCCATCTACGCGTACCACACCAAATCCCGCGGCTGGAGCGACGTCGGCTACAACTTCCTCGTCGACCGGTTCGGCCGGATCTGGGAAGGGCGGGCCGGGGGAGTCGGTAAGCCGGTGATCGGCGCCCACACCCTCAACTACAACGAGTACTCCTTCGCCATGTCAGCGATCGGCAACTTCGAGACGGCCCAGCCCTCCAACGTGATGCTAGAAGCCTACGGATCTCTCTTCGCCTGGAAGCTGGGAAAGGCCGGCGTCAACCCGGCCTCCACCAGGCAGAAGGTCGGCGGGTCCTACTTCCAGGCCATCAACGGTCACCGCGACGCCGGATCGACGGCCTGCCCTGGTAAGTACCTCTACGCCAAGCTCGCCAAGATCCGTCAGCTGGCGGCGGCCGGTGGATCCACCAGCCAGCCGGAGCAACCGACCCCGGAGGCGCCCACCGCCCGGACCTACGCGGGACGCATCCTGAGTTCGAACCTGGCCTCCAACCCCAACGCTGACCTCGTCGTACGACGGGAGAGTGACGGGCAGGGTGTCATCATCCCCACCGGCGGACTGACCGATCTCGGTGTAGCGAAGCAGGACCCCACCAAGTGGGGGAACGCCGCCGAGGTGATCGCCACCCCCGACGTCACCCGTGACGGCCGTAGCGACATCCTGGTCATCCGCAAGAACGGGAAGGCGATGATCCGACCCGGCAACGGTCAGCGCTTCATCAAGGCCCGCAAGACGATGGGTGTCTTCCGCGGGCACGACCTGATCACCGCCGTGGGTGACCTGAACCGCGACGGAGTCAATGACTTCGTTGGTCGGAACACGACGAACGGGCGGCTCAACCTGTTCATGGGTGGCGGCAAGGGTGGCTTCGCGCGACGCCCCCTGATGGAAGGGTGGCAGGCCTACAACAAGATCGTGGCGACCGGTGACGTCAACGGCGACGGTCTTCCCGACCTGATGGGCCGCGACGACGAGGGTCGCCTATGGCTGCACCCCGGCACCGGACGCCGCCAGTTGCAGAATCGGGTGCTCGTGCCCGGCTCCTTCGGCGCCTACGACACCATCGTCGGCTTCGGTGACTACAGCCGGAACGGCAACGCCGACCTGTTCCTCCGTCGGTCGGACACCAAGGCCGCCTATCTGATCTCCGGTCGGGGGAACGGCACCTTCACCCCTCCATCGGGTCCGTACCTCCAGTTCCAGGACGTCCACTCCATCACCGCTGGTGGCTCAGTGGTGGGGAACGCGTTGCCGGATCTGATCGGTCGTACCGGCGATCGTCTGCACATCTTCGCCTCCACGGGGACCTACAACCTCGGAGCTCCTATGGAGACCAACCTGAACTTGAGGAACGCCGACGCGGTGCTCAACGCCGGTGACTTTGACGGTGACGGGCACGGAGACGTGATGACCCGCAACGCATCGAACGGCAACCTCTACCTGCGACGAGGTGACGGTCGCGGGACCTTCAGTTCGGTCTACGCCCTCGGCACGGGTTTCGGGGACGCCACCGAGTTGTCCGTCATCGGCGATCTCACCGGGGATGGCAAGCCCGACCTGGTGATCGAACGGGGCGGCAAGGTTTACGTCTACCCGGGCAACCGCACCGGTGCGTTGGGTGCTCCGATCGCCACCTCGGTCCGGGGCACCGTGGCCACTGCCTGGTTCAAGGGCCTGGACCTGCGGCCCTTCGACTGGATCGTGGAGACCAGCGACCTCGACGGTGACCGGATCCCCGACCTGTTGGCCCGGGAGCGCAGCACCGGAATCCTCTACGCCATTCGACGCCACAGTTCGGGGTATTACACGCCTTCCTTCGTCGGGGAGACGCTTTCGGACTACGACTTGGCAGGCTGACCCACCGGCCGATTCGGCCGGACAACTCAAAACGTCCCAGGAAAACTCAGGCAGGGAAGCGAGCGGTGGCCCTCTCGGCGGCGTACGTCGCCTCGAGATGCTGCTGATCGGCGTGAGCAACCAGGATGACCGAGCCATGGGAAACCAGAGGCTCGGTGAAGGTGGCGATATCCGGTGGGGAAGCCGGATTCGCCACCGACAGGAGGCGGCCG
>CBDTZB010000153.1:0-6213 GCA_965364795.1 uncultured Nocardioides sp. | reverse complement strand
CAGGTGGTCCCATGAGGTTGGCAGAAAACCGGCTAAAGCGGTCCCATGCTCATGGCAGGCGACACGCGCCCCGAGGCCCAACGACCGCGGTCGCCCCGTCGAGACCGCCGCATAGAGCTGCGGACAGGGTGCGGACACAACGTCAGAGGCGGTCCCCGGATCTCTCCGGAAACCGCCTGTGACCTGCTGTTTCTCTTTGTAGCGGGGGCAGGATTTGAACCTGCGACCTCTGGGTTATGAGCCCAGCGAGCTACCGAACTGCTCCACCCCGCGTCGCTGAACAGAACGTTACGGCATGGGTCTGGGCGGGACAAATCGGGTGGGCGTGAGTGGGCTCACAGTGGTGACGAAACGCTGGTTGAGGTGCGAAGGCCGCCAGGCCTGAGCCTCGAAACCACACACCCCACACGCCCACAACCGGCGTCAACCGAACCCCGTTTCGAGGCTCGTCGCTGACGCTCCTCACACCTCAACCAACGATGGGCCCCACCCAGGTTCAGGTGAGGCCCATCGAGCGCTGGTGCGGGCGTCCTACTCGTTGCCGGTGTTCCCGGCGTCGTCGCGCGTGTTCGCCAGGGAGACGGCCTCGCGGATCTTGTCCTTGCCCTGCTGGGAAAGGCGGGCCCACTTGACGCTGTCGCCCTGCTGGAGGGCGGAGTCGGCTCGGGTGAACAGGGCGTCCGCCTCGGTGAGGAGGTCGCGGATCTGTTCGTTCACCGTGCCGGTGGGCTCGCCACCCGGCTCGGCCGGCTTGGTCGGCGCGGGCTCGTCCGGTTCATCCGGCGTCACCGGGGCCGGTGCGGCACCCAGGGCGTTGGACAAAGCCGAACTCAGGCTCTGCCCGATGCCGATGTTGCCGCCGTAGTAGACCTGCACGAACTGCAGGATTGGGAAGCCCGTGTTGCCCGTGCTGCCGGGCCGTTGGGCGTAGATCGGCTCGATGTAGATCAAGCCGTCGTCCACCGGCAGGGTCAGCAGGTTTCCGAACCGCGGCGGTGAAGCACCGGCGACCCGGTAGTCACGCAGCGCGTCGACCACCGCAGACTCCTGGCTCATCTCGTTCGCCACCTGGGAGGGCCCGGGTGCGTTCGGGTCGGTGAGCTCCAGCACCTTGATCCGGCCGTACGTCGACGACTCGGCGTCGGAGTCGACCGAGACGAAGGACGCCAGGTTGGTCTTCTCACGGGGCACGAAGACCGAGGTCAACGACCAGGTGCTCGAACCGTCCTCCCCGTCCTGATCGGTGAAGAGGCGGTAGGGCGGCTGCAGTTGGCTGTCCGCGTTCGGGTCACGGGGCACGTTCCAGCGCTCGTTGGCCTGGTAGAACGGGGCAGCCTCCTGCACGTGGTACTTCTGCAGCAGGTAGCGCTGCACCTTGAACAGGTCCTCGGGGTAGCGCAGGTGAGCCAGCAACTCATCCGAGATCGTGTCCTTATCCTGGACGGTGTCGGGGAAGGCCCCGCGCCAGGTCTTGAGAATCGGGTCCTCCTCGTCCCACTCATACAGCGTCACGGTGCCGTCGTAGGCGTCCACTGTCGCCTTGACCGCGTTGCGCATGTAGTTGATCTCGTCGGTCGGCAGGGTCCGCAGACCCGTCTCCTGCTGCAAGGAGTCGGTGGTCATCGTCTCGAACGACTCACGCTGACTGTTGGGGTACCGATCAGAGGTGGTGTACCCATCGAGGATCCACAGCACGCGGCCCTCGACCACGGCCGGGTAGGCGTCGCTGTCCAAGGTCAACCAAGGGGCGACCTTCTCGATTCGATCACGCGGGGTGCGGTTGTAGAGCACCTCGCTGTTCGCGTTGACCCGACCAGAAAGCAGGAAGTTGGGCTCACTGAACTTCAGGGCGTAAAGCAACTGCCGGAAGTTGCTACCAACCTCGACTCCACCGGCACCGTCGTACGTGGTGCGGTTGTCGACCTCGGGGTCGGTGCTCGGCAGGCTCAACTCGACGGCGTCGGCGTCCGCGCTGGCCTTCCCGACGATGGAGTAGTCAGGGCTGGTCTCACCGAAGTAGATCCGGCTCTCGTAGCCCTCCTCGTCGATGGTGGCTAGCGCGTTCTGGTCCTGCTCCAGGCCCTCGGCCCAAGCGATCCTGTCACGGGAGTCGGTGTTGTCACTGTCGCTCTGGTTCGCGTACGCCGCGATCAGACCGTTGCCGTGGGTGTAGACCGTGGCCAGGTTGGTCCAGTTCTGGTCGCCCGCGGCGATGTCGGCCTGCTGCAACTCACGTGCACCGAGCACCAGTGGCCGCTCGACACCATCGATCTCGTAGCGGTCAACGTCGAGAACCGGGGCCACCGAGTAGTAGGCCCGGCCCTGCTGACGCTGCTGGAAGGTCTCGCGCACCAACAGCGGGTCAACCAGAGGCACGGTCGAGATGTTGCCGCTCAACTGGGAGACGTCCTCGATCTGGCTGGGCGTGCCGGAGTAGTCCTCGTACTCCACCTTCTCCAGCCCGTACGCCGACGTGGTCGCGTCGATGTTGGCCTGGATGAAGGTCTCTTCCTTGTCCGGCTCCGAGGGCTTGACCTGGAACTGCTGCACGATCGCAGGCCAGATCATGGCCAACAGCACCGACGACAGCGCGAACAGGGCCAGGCCCATCGCGGGCAACTGCCAGGTCCGGCGCCAGACGTTGGCGAACAGCAGCAGCGCACAGATGATGGAGACACCCAGCAGGATGTTCTTGGCCGGGAGCATCGCGTTGTAGGCGGTGTTGTTCATGCCGGTGAAGATGCTGTTGTTCTGGTTCACCAGGTCATAGCGGTCCAGGTAGTAGTCGAACCCCTTGGCCAGGACGAACAGACCCAGCAACACCGAGAGTTGCGCCTGCGCACCCGGGGAGAAGCGGTCCCGGGTGACCTGTAGACGAATCCCGCCGTAGAGGTAGTGCACGACCGACGCGGCGATGATGCCGAGCAGCGCGGCCGCCATCACGAAGTCGACCAGGTAGTGCCACCAAGGCAGTTCGAAGATGTAGAAGCTCAGGTCGCGGTCGAAGTAGGCGTCGCCCTTGTTGAAGGGCTCAGAGTTGCGCCACATCAGGAAGGAACGCCACTGACCCATGCCGGAGGCGCCAGCGAAGATTCCGACGACGGCGCCGACCCCCAGCAGCAGCCACTTGCGCACCGGAGCCACCGCGTCGCGGTAGCGGTCCAGGTTGTTCTGCTCCGGGGAGCTGGGTCGGAACAGCGGACGCAGTCGGTAGGCGACGTAGGTGCTGATCGCCACCGCAACGCCCATCAATACACCGAAGATCACGAACAGCACGATCTTGGTGATCAGCAGGGTGCTGAAGACCTGCGTGTAGCCGACGTTGCCGTACCACAGCCGATCGGTGTACAGCGTCGAGAACGTGGTCAACCCGAAGAAGGACAGCGCCACGATGACTCCGGTGACCGCCAACGCTCGCGAGCGCCGCGGCGGAGCCGCCGGCGGGGGCGGGGTCTCCCGTGGGTCCTGGTCGAACAGCTCGCTCACCGTTGCTCCTCTAACTCATTGCTGTGACTACACATCTGCTTGTTGGTCGTGCTCATTCGTGGTCCTCCAGGGTGCTGGCCAGGAGAGCCACCAGACCGGGCACCAGGTCAGCCCCGGTCACCACGGATATCTCGTCATCATGGGCCCGCAGGCGCATCGCGCAGTACGTCGCCCCCTGCCGCGTCGCGCCCGCAACGATGCGGACCTCTTGACGGTCAGGGTGCTGGCGGGCGAACTCCTGGGCCTCCGCGGGGTCCTCAGGAACGTCCTGATCGGCATCGGGTGGCAGGACCAGACGCTCCACCACGGCCGCGCACCCGCTCACCTGCTCGGGCCAAGCGATCGTCTCCAGCGTCTCTTCCAGAGGATGTTCGGGAGACAGATCCTGCTCCACCGCAGTCAGTGAGCCGTCGTTCGACTGGGCGTCAAGGCCCATCGCCTCCGCCAGCGCCGGTTCGGAGGCCACCAGCGAGGTGGTGTCGACCAGCGCGTACAAGCGCGCTCCCTGATCCCAACCGCCCTCGGCGATGTGGGACTCGATCTCCATCACGGCCTTCATCAACGCTGGGTCGATGGGTTCGCTGGGAGTTTCGGCCTGGTTGACGTTCTGGTTGTCGCTCACTGGATCCTTCACTGGGTCCGTCATTGAACTGCCTCGCGGTCATCACACGAGGGCAGGTTGGCTGTGGGGTTCTTGGCGTACGCCTTCAGGGAGTCGGCGGCGTCGCTAAAGTTTGTGGCCATCACCAAGCGCATGTCGCCGTTGTCGGCTCCCACCGCGTCCGCGCAGTTGTCGCGGGGCACCAGGAACAGCGACGCACCGGTCTCGCGTGCTCCGGCGATCTTCTGCTGGATGCCACCGATCGGTCCGATCATGCCCTCGGCGGTGATGGTGCCGGTGCCGGCGACGATCTTCCCTCCCGACAGGGATTCGGGAGTCAAGGTGTCGTAGACGGACAGGGCGAACATCAGCCCGGCGCTGGGGCCTCCGATGTCGGGATCCACGTTGATGTCGACGTCGAAGGGGAAGTCGAAGCCGACCCCGATATTGATCCCGATCTGGGGCGAGCCGTCCACCTCGATCGGGGTGATGGAGAAGGTCCGCTCGTTCTTGCCTCGCAGGACAGTGACCTCGACGTCCTGGTCGACCGCGGTCTGTTTGATCTCAGAGAACACGTCCTCGAGGGTGGTGACCTCGTTGCCGTTGATCGCGACGAACTTGTCGCGAACCTTCAGTTTGCCGTTCGACGGCTTGCTCGGATCGACGAAGGAGACCTGAGCGGTCGGGTTGAGGTCGTAGCCCAGTTCGGTCAGCGCCACCGCGACCGCCGCGTCCTGCGAGGTCACCATCGCGACCGCACCATCCCGGTCGCTGTCTTCTTGGGTCTCGCCATCGGGGTGCACCAGGTCGTAGGGGTAGACCGCCCGATCACCGCTGAGCCAGGTCTGCAGCAGATCGACCATGCCGATGTCGGCGTTGACCCCGGATACGAAGACAGTGGTCAGACGCAGTTGCCCGTCGTTGTCATAGGTCTTCTGTCCCGGAATCTGGATCGTCTCGACGCCGGAGGCGTCCTCCCCCAACACATCCACCGTCGGCCCGGGGCTGTAGGTGGCGTAGGGCAGCGGCGCGAAGGCCGCTGTCAGGACGAGAATCAGCAGCAAAGGCCCCGCTGTCAGGGCGGCAATAGTCCGCTGGCTCATGGCGTCAACCTTCTCATCACGGCCAAGCCCGGGCACGCCCGGATCAACGGGCGATCAGCGAAGCGTCGGCCGGAGTCACTCTGCTGGGCGACGGGGAGTGCGTACGGCGACCCCCGTGCTCGGGTCAGGAGCCACCGGCGGCACCTGGTAGCCGGGTCTGGGAGACGACCCTCGCAGCCGACTACCCCACCCGCTGGAGCGCCGATCGGGGCGGGTCAGAGCCTCGCCGAGGCGGCGCACCGCTTCCTCGCGACTCTCGTCCTGACGTGGTTCGCGACCGCGCCATCCGGCCCACAGCATCGCCAAGACCGTCACCAGCGCAGGCGGCACCAGCCACAGAAGGATCTCCACGAGTCCGAGCCTAGGCCGCGTTCCCCCTCAGATCGGGAAGGCACGCTCGTCACAGGTCAGGTCGCAGGTCAGGCCGCAGGTCAGGGAGACCCGACCCACTCATCTGTTCCGTCGGCGAACCGCTGGTGCTTCCAGATCGGCACCTCTTCCTTGAGGGTGTCGATCAGCGCCCGTGACGCAGCGAAGGCCACGTCGCGGTGAGCGGCGGCCGTCGCCGTGATCACGGCGGCGTCGCCGATCTCCAAGGTCCCGACCCGGTGCAGGGCCGCGACACCGTGGACGTCGTACTCCTCGGCGATGCGGTCGCACACAGCCGCCAACCGAGCCAGAGCCGTGGGGTGGGCCGAGTAATCGAGCCCCGTCACGCCCTTGTCGTCGTCATGGTCGCGCACCTTGCCCACGAACAGGGTCACGCCCCCGTCCACCGACTCGTTCAGGACCGACAACACCTCGTTGGGGTCCAGAGCGGTGTCGCGAATATCAACCAGTCGTACGGCGGGATGAGGCACGAGACCGAGCCTAGTGGCCGACCCTTGGGTCCGTCATTCCGATTCCCGCCTACCCGTAGGCTGGAGGCATGAACGACACCCCTGGAGACGGATCCGACCACAGCCAGGACGGCGAGCAGAATCCCTTCAAGGGGACGCCGTTCGAGCAGTTCTTCTCCGGCGG
>CBDTZB010000152.1:0-6248 GCA_965364795.1 uncultured Nocardioides sp. | reverse complement strand
TCAGCGGCGAGTACCGCGGATACCCAGGCGCTCGATGAGCGTGCGGTAGCGCGCGATCTCGGCGTCGTGCAGGTAGTTCAGCAGCCGACGGCGCTGACCGACGAGCAGCAGCAGACCACGACGGCTGTGGTGGTCGTGCTTGTGCGTCTTGAGGTGCTCGGTGAGGTGAGCGATGCGGTGGCTGAGCAGCGCGATCTGCACCTCGGGGGAACCGGTGTCGCCCTCGGTCGTGGCGTACTCGGCAATGATCTTCTTCTTGGTCTCAGCATCGGTACCGATGGACATGAGGGCTCCTTCTCGATTCGTCTCGTTGCGCGGCGCGCCGGGGCCTGTTCACCCGGGCACTCTGGTTCCGCGGCCGTTTCACGGCAGGTGGTGCTTATTGCCTTAGTGGCAACGTCTGAGGTTATCAGCGCAGGAGCGGGACCCCGAATCCGTGGGCGCGGGCCACTCGGGCGTCGTATCGTCAGATCATCGTGAAGCGGACCCACCATCGCGCCCTGCGGGCTGTCGGCGTAGTCGCCGCTCTCCTGATGGTGGCTCTCCTCGTTGCCACCGCGATCCACCTCGTGCGGACACCCGGTGAGTCGGGTCCTCCGCCGGCCGACTCTGGTTCGCCGACCACCTCGCCAGGTACCGACCGTGCCCGAGAGTTGCTGACGCTGGTGCGCGTCGTACCCAGTCGAGAGCGAGTGCCTGGCTACGACAGGGATTGTGGGCCTGAAGATGCCTGCGTCTTCGGTACCTCATGGACCGACGACACCGAAGCTCCGATGAGTCGCAACGGCTGCGACACCCGCAACGACGTGCTGGCGCTGTCGCTGGAGCGGGTGGAGTTCTCGACGCGTAGCCCCAACTGCGATGTCGTTGCCGGGACTCTGGCCGATCCCTACACCGGCACGGTCATGGACTACGCGACCCAAGCGTCGGACATCCACATCGACCATCTGTTCCCGCTCGCTGCTGCCTGGGATCTGGGGGCGGCCACGTGGTCGCCGCGAGAGCGGGCAACCTTCGCCAACGACACCGAACTGGAGCTACTTGCGGTCAACGGGTCGGCCAACCTCAGCAAGGGCGACAGCACGCCGGCGAGTTGGCTCCCCTCCAACAAGGACTACCGCTGCGAGTACGTGACGGCCTACCTGGAAGTGGCGTTCGCCTACGACCTGGCGATCACCGAGGCCGACGTCCGCGTCATCGAGCCTGTTCTGCGCAAGTCCTGCTGAACCACTAGCGAGTCAGTTGACGCCGGCCTTCTGCTCGTCCTCGGCGTGGGCGCGGTTGTGCCGAACGCTCCACGTGAACGACGCGACGATGAAGGCGACCCCCACGAGACCCGTGACCACTTCAGGGATCTCGTAGCGGATGGTGAACATCAGCAGGAAGCTCAGGGCGCCGATCGCCCAGTGCGCTCCGTGCTCGAGGAAAACGTATTCGGCCAAGGTTCCCTGCCGGACCAGGTAGATGGTGATCGATCGGACGTAGAGCGCCCCGACACCCAGTCCGATGGCGATGATGATGGGGTCCGACGTGATCGCGAAGGCACCGATGACGCCGTCGAAGCTGAAGCTGGCGTCGAGCAGTTCGAGGTAGATGAACAGTGACAGCGCGGCCTTGCCGGTCGCCACTGCGACCGCCCCAGCGCCAGCCCCCTCCACCTCGTTGGCTGCTGCTTCCTCGAAGTACTCCCCCAGCCCGTGGACCAGGAGGTAGAGGATCAGCCCCACGATGCCGGCGATCAGCACCTGTTCGCTGTGCTCGTTGAAGGCCAGGGCGAAGGAGGCGAGCGCGATCAGCGCAACCAGGACGGAGACGCCCTCAAACTGGCCGAACCGGGCCACCGGTCGTTCGATGTGGCCCAGCCAGTGGGCCTCCTTGGCTGCGTCGAGGAAGAAGTCCAAGAAGATCATCATCAAGAACATGCCGCCGAACGCGGCGATCGATGGATGAGCCTCAGCCAGGATGTAGGAGTAGGTGCCGGGGGTTTCGATGTCCCCCTTCTCTAGGGCCAACTCCCAGGCCCGGATCGGCGACAACTTGGCCGTCACCCCGACCACCACCAACGGGAAGATCAACCGCATGCCGAAGACAGCGATCAGCACCCCGACAGTCAAGAAAAGTCGCTGCCAGAAGGCCGACATGCGGTTCAGGACCCGAGCGTTGACGACCGCGTTGTCGAAGGACAGCGACACCTCGAGCACGATCAGGATGGCGGTGACCGTCAACCCGGTCACCCCGTCGTAGAGGAACGCCACACCCAGACCGACGAGGGTGAAGAAGAAGGACCACTTGAGCGTCCGGAAAAGCACGGGTGTCAACTCACGTTCTGGGATAGATGGGCGGTTCCGGTCGTGGATCGACCTCGTCGCTCGTGCGCCGGAACCTTACGCCGTGGGTCCGTGTCCAGCGATTTCTGCACCTCCCCGTGGCACGATGCTGAGGTGGGCATCCTGACGAAGAACCCGGTCCCTGACGACTTCACCGGAACCCGGATCGGGGTGTGCAACCTGTGCGAGGCGATCTGTGGCATCCAGTTGACGATCGAGTCCGGGGAGGTCACCTCGATCAAGGGCAACCCGGCTGACCCGCTGTCCCGGGGCTACATCTGCCCCAAGGGTGTGTCGATGGCCGACGTCTACACCGACCCCGACCGGCTCACGCGTCCGGTGAAGCGGGTCTCGACAGGCTCAACCACCACGGACCCCAACTCGACCACCACGGACGCCCTAACCACCACCGGCGGCGGCACGGGCGACGAGGATGAGTGGGAGGAGATCGGTTGGGACGAGGCCTTCGACCTCGTCGCGGACCGCCTCGCCGACACCGTCGAAAAACATGGTGCCGACGCCGTCGGGATCTACCTTGGCAACCCCAGCGTGCACTCGCTGGGCAACGCCACCCACGGGGTGACCATGTTCAAGACGCTGAAGACCCGCAACCGGTTCAGCGCCTCGACAGTCGATCAGATTCCGCACCAGTTCGTCGGCTGGCAGCTCTACGGCCACCAGTTGCTGCTTCCCGTGCCCGACATCGACCGGACGTCGTACTTCTTGGTCTTCGGAGCCAATCCGATGGCCTCCAACGGCTCGCTGATGACCGTGCCCGACTTCCCCAACCGGTTGCGCGAGTTGAAGAAGCGCGACGGACAGATGGTGGTCTTCGATCCGCGACGCACCGAGACCGCCAAGGTCGCAACCGCCCACCACTTTGTGCGCCCCGGGACCGACGCCTCCGTGCTGTTGGCGATGCTGCACGTGATCCTTCAGGAGGGGCTCACCGACCTCCCGCCGTACGTCGATCACCTTGACGCGCTCACTGAAGCGGTCGCCGACTTCACCCCAGAACGAGCGGAGGCCGTCAGCGGGGTCGCTGCGGAGACGATCCGTCAGGTCGCCCGCGACTTCGCGGCCGCCGACGGGGCTGCGGCCTACGGCCGGATCGGCGTCTCTACCCACGGGTTCGGCTCGGTGTGTCAGTGGGCCATCCAGTGCCTGAACATCATTACCGGCAACTTCGACCGCGAGGGCGGCGTGCTGTTCCCCGAACCGGCCATCGACACCGTCGGTCGCCGCATCGCGAGCCCGGGTCACTTCGATGCCTGGCGGTCACGCGTTCGCGGGCTGCCTGAGTTCGCGGGCGAACTCCCTGTCGCTGCTTTCCGCGAAGAGATCGAGACCGGCGGCGAGGGCCAGATCAGGGCCGTTTTCACTTCTGCGGGCAACCCGGTCCTCTCCACTCCCGACGGGGCCGGGCTCTCGCGCGCGCTGGAAGGTTTGGACTTCATGGCGAGCGTCGATTTCTACATCAACGAGACCACCCGGCACGCCGACGTCATCCTCCCGCCGACCTCCGCGCTGGAGCGAGACCAGTACGACCTGGTCTTCCACGGGCTCGCAGTCCGCAACACCGCGCGCTTCACCCCGGCGGTCTTCGGCAAGAGCGACGATCAGCGACACGATTGGGAGATCTTCTCCGCTCTGGCTGCTCGCCTCTCGGATCGGTTGGCTCCGAAGCGGTCGTTGCAGCAGAAGGCGATGGCTCGGATGCGGATGGGCCTCTCCCCCGCCGTACTCATCGCCGGCCTGTTGGCCACCGGACGCAAGACCACGATGTTGCAACTGCGCGCCCACCCGGAGGGGGTCGACCTCGGGCCCTTGAAACCGACCATGCCTGCGCGACTCCAGACCAAGAATCAGCGCATCGATCTCACGCCGCCGTTGCTCGTCGGCGACCTCGAACGACTACGCACGAGTCTGGCGGACGGCGCTTCGTCTGACCCGGACGACCTCCTACTGATCGGCCGACGACACAAGCAGGACTGCAACTCTTGGATGCACAACACGGCACGCTTGACCCGCGGGAAGCCGCGCCACCACCTGCTCATGCATCCCGACGATCTGGCCACCCGAGGCATCACCGACGGCTCCCGAGTCACGGTCACCTCGCGGGTGGGACGGGTCGAGGTCGAGGTCACCGGTGAGCCCGATCTGATGCCGGGCGTGGTGTCCCTTCCCCACGGCTACGGCCACCAGGTGAGCGGCACCCGCCTCTCGCACGCCACGACCGTGCAGGGAGTCTCAATCAACGATCTGACCGACCCTGAGCTTCTCGACATCTCCGGCAACAGCGCCCTTACCGGCGTACCCGTCAAGGTCGCGGAAGCCTGACCTCGAAACCCCATTTGGCGAACTTCGCGTCCCCATCAGGCGAACTTCGCGTCCCCAACAGGCGAACTTCGTGGTTAGGCGTGGGTGGGGGCCAGCGACGGCGGGTGGCAGACGCGGCACGGGTGGAGCTGACGGGCGAAGGCGTCTTCGAGGCCCATGACGTGGGCTTCCTCGCGCGCCTCGCCGAGCGAGCAGTCCAGCCGGTGGTAGGACGTGGAGCCGGCCAACACCATCGCGCCGCTGGTCGCAGGGGCGTTGCCACCGCGGCCGGGCGCAGCGCTGGAGGCCTCCACGGCGACGGCCACCCGCTCAAGGATCGCCTCGATCCGTGCCCTGTCCTCGCGAGCGTTCTGGATGATGAGCATCGCGGCGCCGATGACGATGATGGCGATCCCGGTCACCCCTCCGGAGATGAGGAAGGGGAACTGCGCCATCGAGACGTTCTTGCTGGCGGCTCCGTTCCAACCGAAGAAGATCGCGGCAAAACCGAGCAGGCACAGCAGGACGCCGAGCTGGCCGCCGAGGCGTCCGAGGTTGTTGGTGTTCATCTACATACTCCTTGAGGGTGCGGGGTTCTTGAGTTGCGGGTGCAGCGGGCAGCTAGACGCCGAGGTAGGCCTCACGCAGGTTGACGTCGCGGATGGCGTCCCCGACGGCGGTGTGGGCCAACGTGCCCTTCTCCATGATCAGGGCGCGGTCGGCGAAGGGCAGGGCGCCGGCGTTCTGCTCCACCATGAGCACGGTGGTGCCGTCGCGCGCGATCCTTGCGGCGGCTTCCCACACCGTGCGCGCCACGGTCGGCGACAACCCCAGCGAGGCCTCGTCAATCATCAACATCCGGGGACGCGACATCAACGCTCGTCCGACGGCCAGCATCTGCTGCTCGCCGCCCGACAGGGTGCCGGCCATCTGGTCGGCACGCTCGTCGAGACGCGGGAAGTAGTCGAGGACCAGATCCATCTGGTTCTTGACCGCTCGGACGTGACGCCGCTGGGTCCACGCACCCAGGCGCAGGTTCTGCTGCACGCTGAGCCGAGGAAAGACCCGGCGACCCTCGGGACACAGAGACACACCGGACTTCACCCGGGCTGACGGCGAGCGCTTGCCGAGTGAACGCCCGTCGAAGACGACCTGGCCCGACATCGGTCGCAGCAGGCCCGCAATCGTGGCCACGGTGGTCGTCTTTCCCGCACCATTGAGTCCGAGCAGGACGCAGACTTCGCCCTCCTCCACCACAAAGTTGATGCCGTGCAGCACCGGATAGCGGCCGTAGCCCACCACGAGGTCCTGGATCTCTAGCAGGGCCATCAGACCGTCACCTCTTCCTCTTCACCGAGGTAGGCGCGGACCACGTCGGGGTGACGTCGTACGACATCGGGCGGCCCCTCGGCGAGGACCTCTCCGAAGTTCAGGCAGTAGACGTAGTCGGAGATGCGGGTCACCAGCGGCACGTGGTGGTCGATCATCACGATGGTCAGACCGAAAGTGCTGCGCAGTTTGAGCAGCAGATCTCCAAGTTCGCTGGCTTCCTCGGGACCCATCCCGGAGCCGGGTTCGTCGAGCAGGAGGACGTCGGGATCG
>CBDTZB010000151.1:0-6266 GCA_965364795.1 uncultured Nocardioides sp. | reverse complement strand
AACGCCGGGGTCACCCGCGACAACCTGTTGTTCAAGATGACTGAGGACGACTGGGACCTGGTCATGAATGTCCACCTCAAGGGCGCCTTCAACATGACCAAGGCTGCTCAGAAGCACTTCGTGGAGCAGAAGTACGGCAAGATCCTCAACCTCTCCAGCGTTTCGGCCCTGGGCAACCGCGGGCAGGCCAACTACTCCGCGGCCAAGATGGGCGTGCAGGGCCTCACCCGCACCCTGGGCATCGAGCTGGGACCCTTCGGCATCAACACCAACGCCATCGCCCCCGGCTTCATCGCCACCGAGATGACCGATGCCACGGCCGCGCGTTTGAAGATGGACGTGGATGAGTTCCGCGCCCTCAACGCCGAAGCCGCCCCGGTCAAGCGGGTTGGCTACCCCGAGGACATCGCCGCCGCTGCCGCCTTCCTGTGCAGCGACGAGGCGTCCTACATCACCGGCCAGACGCTCTACGTCGACGGTGGCGCCAAGCTCGGCTGATCCAGCGCGACCAAAGAATCACCAGCTCGACACGCGGGGCCGTCGGAACTGACGGCCCCGCGTGTTGCGTCACGTCACACTGGAGACCTCCCCACAGTCCGATCGGAGCCTCATCGGTGTCGACATCACGCAGGTTCCAGGCTGCGCTCCTCAGTTGCGCCATGCTGCTTGGTTTCGTGGCTGCCTGTAGCACCGACGACGGCGCGGCGGTGACAGATAGACCCACCACCGACGCCGTCCGCCCGGACGGAACCCCGGCCGACGCCCTTACGTGGCCGTTGACCGGGCTCCCGGTCCGGAGCGGCCGTTCCTCGGCACTGCCACACCCCGTGCTCGTCGCCAAGATCGACAACACCCCCGGAAGCGCCCCGCAGATCGGCCTGCGCGCCGCCGATCTGGTGGTGGAGGAGATCGTCGAGGGTGGCGTCACCCGGTTGGCGGTCTTCTACTACTCCAACATTCCCGGTGATGTCGGCCCGGTCCGCTCGATGCGGGCCAGCGACATCGGCATCGTCGCCCCGGTCGAGGCGGACATGGTCACCAGTGGTGCCGCCGCGGTCACCAAGGACCGGATCACCGAGGCGGGTCTCAAATTCGTGACAGAGGGATCCGCCGGATTCTTCCGCAACTCCAGCAGGCGAGCGCCCTACAACCTCTTCGCGACGCTTAGGGAGGTCGTAGCCGAAGCCACGAGAGACCGGGACCGCCCTGACGACTACCTTCCATGGGCTCCTCGACGGGCGAATCTCCCGAGCGGGGAGCCTGCCTCGTCGATTGCCGTGACGTTCTCAGGGGCTCGGACGAGCCAGTGGGCCTACGTCGACGGGGGCTACGTCAACACCAACTCCTATGCCGCCGAGGGGGACGCCTTCCGCGCAGACAGCGTGCTGGTCCTTCGCGTGGAGGTGGGCGACGCCGGCTACCTCGACCCGGCCGGCAACACGGTCCCAGAAACCAAGTTCTTCGGCAGCGGCGAGGCGACCCTCTTCCACAACGGGAAGGCCGTGGAAACCAGTTGGCTCAAGGACGACTTGAAGTCGACGATCCGACTGGGCGCCGACGCTGCGCCTCTGGAGATCCCGGCCGGCCGGGTCTGGATCGAGTTGATCCCCCAGGACCGGGGCTCCGTCTCCTACCAGTGAGGGAGCGTTCAGTCTGATTCGGACTGGTCCTCGCGCCTCAGGGCCCGGGTGAAGGGTGACCCCTTGTCCATCACGGTCAGGAGCGCCGGAAGCTCGGCTCCGCTCTCTACGAGTGCTTGCACGCCCGAGATCAGGAAGCCGATGGCGGTCTCCACCCGCTCCGCGGCCAACTCGGCGTCGTCCGCATCGGCGACCACCTCGCCGGCGGAGGAAAGAGTGCCGAAAAAGATGCGCGCGAAGGTGTGCAGCATCTCCTCCTCGAGATGCCAGGTGCCCGCGGAGAGGACGGAACGGACGATTTCGACGACTAGGGCGTAGGTCGAGCGCTCCTCCTGCTCACGGAAGCGTTCGTACCCCAGGACCGCCGGGCCCTCCTGGATGACGATCCGCCGGTAGGGCGGCTCCTGAACGATGGAGAGGAAGGCGCCCAACCCGGCCTGAGCCTTGAGCCAGGGGTCCCGCTTGTTCTTGATGGCCTTCTGGATCGTCCGGGCCGCCCGCGCCTCGACGCTCTCGAACACCGCCTCGAAGAGTGCCTGCTTGCCGGCGAAGTGGTGGTAGAGCGCGCCTTTGGTGACCTGAGCCCCTGCAACGATGGTGTCCAGCGACGTGCTGGCGTACCCCTCGTCGGTGAAGAGACCTTCGGCAACTTCGACCAAGGCGCGCTTGGTGGACGCGGAGTACGCGGCGCGTCGACTCGCGCCGGGCACGCTGGGGACCTTCGGCACCTTGGGCACCAACTTGCTGACCGAAGACTTCGCCATGGCCTGATCTTAGGCGGCTGAGCAGTGGTGCCCGCCACACCCTGCGGCTGGTGGCCAGGATCACCCGTCCGGTAGTTGAAAAACGAACAGCCGGTTACATACCCTAAGTACGTACTAACGGTATGTAACCAACTGCTGTTACGCCATCAGGCTTCAATCCCCCCCATGAGGAGCTGACAATGACCTGGAAGTCCTTGCACAACCGTGGCGAGATTCTTCGCTCCGTCGTCTCCAACGCCAACGTACGACGCGACTCGATCCTCCCCATGGACGTTGAAGGAGTGCGCGAAACGTTCGGAGATGAACTCACCCTCCTTGCCGCCCTGCAGTTGAAGTGGCACACCCGACTGGCTGGAAGCATTGAGCGCGAACTGATGTCCCAGCCCCTCGACCTGGGAGCAGCGGTCATCCGCGCCTGGGGCGAAGCCGCCGACGAGATGCCTGGCGTTCGACTTCTGCTGGACCACTACCGCGCCGAGCCCCTTGACGAGGCCATGCGCTTCGCGATGGGCAAGGCCACGGCCAAGGAGCGCATCATGCTCGCTGTGCTGGCCGGGCAGGCCAGCGCGCGCGACGCCACCGCCGTGCGGGCTGGGGCCCGGATCGAGGCGAAGGCGAGAGCGGCGCACCGCGCACCCTCGATTCGTCTGCCTTTCCGACAGGCGTCCTTCCTCGACCGTCTCCGGGCGGTCATCGCGGCCTGATCCGGTCGGGCCCCGGGCTGCGGTGCGCCACAATGGCGGCATGGACGAGAGCGAGCGGTCAACGGCAGCCATAGCCCCGGGCTCGCTGCTCCTGGCCACCCCCGAGCTACTCGACCCCAACTTCAGCGAGGCTGTCGTCCTGTTGCTGGACGTGAACGCCGAAGGAGCGCTGGGGGTGGTGATCAATCGCCCCACCGTGGTCCCGGTGGCCGATGTGTTGGGCGACTGGACCGAGATCGTGGCGGAGCCCGAGGTGCTCTTCCAAGGGGGACCGGTCGAGACCGACGGGGCCCTGGCCGTGGCTCTGCTCGCACCCGAGGTCGCAGTGGCCCTGAACGGCACCGGGTTCCGCCAGGTCATCGGCGGGCTCGGACTGCTCGATCTTGAGACCCCTGTGGCGCAAGTCGCCGAAGCGGTGCAGGGCCTGCGAATCTTCGCCGGGTACGCCGGCTGGGGAGAGGGGCAACTGGAGGCCGAAATCGCCCAAGGCCACTGGTACGTCGCGTCTGCGGTGGCCAGCGACGTGTTCGTCCTCGACGTCAGCGACCTGTGGCGAGAGGTGCTGCGTCGTCAACCCGGCGAGCTGGCCGAGCACTCGACCCGTCCCCTGGACCCCGACCTGAACTAGTGCTGGTTCGCGTCCGCCAGGAATTTCCGTAAACTCGCATCCGTGACTCAGATCGGTTTTGCGCCCACCTCCACCGACATCGGCGTTGTCGAGCAGGAACGCACCGTTCCCACCGATTCGGGTGACCACGAACGTTTCTCGCACTACGTCGACAAGGACAAACTCACCGAGGCGATGGTGATGGGAACTCCCGTGGTCGCGCTGTGCGGCAAGGTGTGGGTTCCGAGCCGTTCCCCGGAGAAGTTCCCGGTGTGCCCCGATTGCAAGGACGCCTGGGAAGAGATCAACGACAACCCTGGCGACGGCGAGTGAGCAGTCCGGAACCCGACCTTTTCGCTCCGACGACCCCAGCAGAACCAGAACTCACTCCCGCCCTCAGCCCGGCCCTCAGTCCGGCCTGGCCCGAGCGTGCGGCCTGGGGCACGGCGCCCTCGCTGCGGGCCTGGCAGACCGCCGCGATGCGGGACTACTTCGAGCGATCCCCGCGGGACTACCTCACGGTCGCGACGCCGGGCGCCGGGAAGACCACGTTCGCCCTGTCCCTGGCTGCCGAACTGCTGGGACGCCGGATCGTGGATCGCGTCATCGTGGTGGCACCGACCGAGCACCTGAAACTGCAGTGGGCCGAGGCCGCCGCGCGCGCCGGCATCCCGATCGACCCGACGTACTCCGCTGGCAAGGGCAAGATATCCAGCGACTTCGTGGGGGTGGCGGTCACCTACGCCGGGGTGGCGGTCAACCCGTTGGCCATGCGGATCCGGACCGAGCGCTTCAAGACCCTGGTGATCCTTGACGAGGTGCACCACGCGGGTGATGCGCTCAGTTGGGGTGAGGGAGTGCGTGAGGCATTCGACCCCGCCACCCGTCGGATCGCTCTGACCGGAACGCCGTTCCGCTCCGACGTCAACCCCATCCCGTTCGTCACCTACGCCCCGGGCCCGGACGGAGTGCCGCGCTCGGTCGCCGACTACACCTACGGCTACGCCCAGGCGTTGGCCGATCACGTTGTGCGGCCGGTGCTGTTCCTGGCCTATTCCGGGGAGATGACGTGGCGCACCCGGGCGGGGGACGAGATCGCCGCCCGACTGGGCGAGCCTCTGACCAAGGACCTGACCAACCAGGCGCTGCGCACAGCGTTGGACCCGACGGGTTCCTGGATCCCCTCGGTGCTTTCGGCCGCCGACAAACGGCTCTCTGAAGTACGCCGCCACATCCCGGACGCCGGGGCGATGGTCATCGCCACCGACCAGGAGTCGGCGCGGGCCTACGCCAAGGTCTTGCGGTCCCTCACGGGAGAGGCCCCCGTCGTGGTGCTCTCCGACGAGAAGGCCGCCTCGAAGAAGATCACCGAGTTCTCCTCGAGCGACAAGCGATGGATGGTCGCGGTGCGGATGGTCTCCGAGGGAGTGGACGTGCCGCGACTGGCGGTGGGCGTCTACGCCACAACCACCTCGACCCCGCTGTTCTTCGCCCAGGCCATCGGACGATTCGTGCGAGCCCGCAACCGCGGCGAGTCCGCTTCAATCTTCGTTCCCTCGGTGCCGCGTCTGCTCGGCTACGCCTCGGAGTTGGAGGTTCAGCGCGATCACGTCCTGGGGCGCACCATCACCGACGAGGACGATATCTTCGCGGCCGAGAAGGACCTGCTGGCCCAGGCCGAAGCAACCAACGACGGTCCCGGAGCGGAGGAGGGCCTGCCCTTCGAGGCCCTCGGTTCCGAGGCCCGTTTCGACCGCGTCCTCTACGACGGTGGCGAGTTCGGGCACGAGGGCGAGGTTCAGGTCGGTTCGGAGGAGGAGATGGACTTCCTCGGGATCCCTGGGCTTCTCGAGCCCGGGCAGATGCGTGAGTTGTTGCAGCACCGGCAGAGCGAACGGGCCCGGACCCAGCGTCGTACCCGTGAGGAGGACGTGAGTCGGCCGCCCGACACCGTGGCGGAGGTCAGCACGCATGAACAGCTGGCCGTCTTGCGTCGCGAGCTCAACGGGTTGGTCGGTGCGTGGTTCCACCGCACCGGGCAACCGCACGGCATCACCCACGCGGCACTCCGCAAGGAGTGCGGGGGGCCGGCGGCTGCGGTGGCCAATGCCGAGCAACTCCATGAGCGGATTGCGGCCGTGCGCGCATGGGCGGCTCGCAAGTCGTCCTGACGCGTCCCGAGGGGCGCACAGGACTACGGTGAGCCCATGGCCGTGGAGACCTCGCAGACCCTGCACCGTGGACTCCTGGCGCTCGAGGAACTGACCAGCCACCCCGGTGGCCTTTCGGTGACCGAGCTCGCCGCCCGCCTGGAGGTCAACCGGACTATCGCCTATCGCCTGGTGGCCACGCTCGAACAGCATGCGTTGGTGCGCAAGGACGACCAGGGTCGTTTGTTCGTCGGGCTCGGGGTTCTTCACCTCGCCTCGGCGGTCCACCCCGTGCTGCGGGATCTGGCCGTGCCGATCCTGCGAGCCCTCGCTGATGAACTCGGTTGCACCGCCCACCTAACGGTGGCCGAAGGCGACGAGGGTTTGGCCGTGGCCGTCGT
>CBDTZB010000150.1:0-6289 GCA_965364795.1 uncultured Nocardioides sp. | reverse complement strand
GTGGGCATCAACCCCACCCGGCGCGGAGACGAACTGGCCGGGGACATCCGCGGCGCCGACTGCTCGGTGATCATCACCGACTCCGAGCACGCCCATCTGCTCGACGGACTCGACCACGCAGCCGCCTCGGTCTGGCTGTGCGACTCCGCGTCGTACGCCGACCTCTTGACCCGCCATCGCGACGCCGCAGCCGAGCCCACCGAGGCGGCTCTGGACCCCACGACGCAACTGCTGCTGCTGTTCACCTCGGGCTCCACCGGCGCCCCGAAAGCGGTCATCTGCAGCACCGGCCGCTGGGCGATGGTCTGTCAGCTCAACCCGATCGCCTTCACGAGCGACGACGTCGCCTACAACGCCATGCCCCTCTTCCACGGCAACGCCCTGATGGGCGCCTGGGGGCCGTGCCTGGTCAGCGGCGCGACCTTCGCGATGCGGCGCCGTTTCTCGGCCTCCGGCTTCGGCCCGGACATCCGCCGCTTCGGAGCCACCTTCTTCAACTACGTCGGCCGGTCGCTGGCCTACGTCCTGGCCCAACCCGAGAGCGCGGATGAGACGGACAACAAACTGCGCTTCGGCTTCGGCACCGAGGCTTCAGCCCACGACCGGGCCGAGTTCCTGCGTCGTTACGGGTGCGAGGTCTTCGAGTCCTACGGATCTTCGGAGGGCACCTGCTACATCGTGCGCACTCCCGAAACCCCGGACGGAGCGCTCGGGGTCCCGCAGGTGGGCTTCGAGATCGACATCGTGAGCGAGGACGGCTCCGTGGCTCCCACCGCTCAACTCGACGCGAATGGGGTGCTGACCAACCCCGCTGAAGCGATCGGGGAGATCGTCTCCCGTGGTGCGGCGGCCCGGTTCGAGGGCTACTACAAGAACGAAGCAGCAGCGGCCGACAAGATCCGCGGCGGGGACTTCTACACCGGGGACCTCGGCTACCGCGACGCTGACGGTTTCTTCTGGTTCGCCGGTCGCACCGCGGACTGGATCCGCGTCGACTCCGAGAACTTCGCCACGGCTCCGGTCGAACGGATTTTGGCCCGCCTCCCCGGTGCGGCTGTCGTGGCGGTCTACCCCGTCCCCGACTCCCAGACCGGGGACCAGGTGATGGCGGCGATCCAGATGTCCGGCCGCTCCTTCGACCCCGACGAGTTCGCCAGCTTCCTGGTCGCCCAACCCGACCTTGGCACCAAGTGGGCTCCCCGCTTCGTCCGCGTCACCGAGGACCTGCCCGTCACCGCGACCCGCAAGGTCGACAAGCCCGCCCTCCGCCGCCAACTGTGGGTGGACGGCTCGGATGTGGTGTGGGAGCGGCGCGGTGACCGCTACGTCGCCGTGGACGCCGACCGGCAGCAGTCGCTGCGCGACGAGTTCGCCCAGCACCAGCGCACCGTGCTGTTGGGCTGAGTCTGTTAGGGCTAGAACTCCACGCCAGGCACGGCGGTCTTCTCGACCGGAGCCTCGTAGAAGTCCCGCTTGGAGACCCCGGCGATCCCCACCAGGAACATCCAAGGGATCGTCGCCACGAGCTTGTTCAAGGTGGCGACCGCGTCGTTGTAGAACTGCCGGGCGAACGAGATCTGGTTCTCGGTGTCTGCGAGTTGCTTCTGCAAGTCCAGGAAGTTGGTGTTCGCCTTGAGGTCCGGGTAGGCCTCGGCCACGGCCTGAACCTTCACCAGCGCCTGCTGGAGAGCGGCGTCGGCCGCCGCCTTGGCGGGGACGTCGCGCCCGGCGGCTGCCGCCTGGACCCCGGCCCGGGCTGCGGTGACCTCCTCGAAGACGCCCTTCTCGTGAGCGGCGTACCCCTTGACGGTCTGGACGAGGTTGGGGATCAGGTCAGCGCGCCGGGTCAGTTGCACGTCGATGCCGCCCAACGCCTCCTCGGCGGCGATGTCCGCCACCCGAAGCTTGTTGAAGCCGATGACGACGAAGGCCGCCAGGGCCAGGACGAGAGCGAGGACGATCAGTGCGGGGATCATGAGACGTCTTTCGTTAGGGGAGAGGATCTGACGCTAGCGGGCAGAGTCACCAGGAGCCACCTCCGCCACCGCCGCCGCCGCCACCGCCGCCACCACCACTGCTGGAGGACGACTGGGTGGCTTGGTAGGACGACACGGCGCTGTCCAAGGTGGAGGAGAAGTCGTTGACCATGCTCTGCACCTGGGAGCCGGCATCGGTTCCAGAGAAACCACCCAGGTAGAGCGGCACCGGAGGGTCCTGACCCACTTCGGTGCGGTACTTCGCGGCCCACTGCTCAGCGCAGCCCAGGGCTACGGCCCACGGGATGTAGGCGGTGTAGAGGTCCTCGCGTCCGGAGAAGTCGAAGCGCTGCTTACTCGATGGCGTGGACAGGATCCGATGGAAGCCACCGATCCGCGACCACAGGTCGCGACCCAGTCGGGTCCGCCTCGTAGCCGCCCCGGGGAGGGCCGCCGGCATCGCCGCGATCGCGAAGCCTCCCGGGATCAGGGCCACTGCGGTCATGGACTGGGGGTTGCCGATGGTCAACGCCGCCGCCCCGATGAGTCCGCCGAGCACCAGGAAGAGTCCAAGTCTACCGACGCCGGCGGTCTCCATCAGCCCCTCGCGTCGGGCCCACCCGGTGGTCTCGTTGTCGAACTCGCTCATCTCGCTCTGCAGGCGCTGACCGGCCGCGACGTCGTCCTTGGCGGCGACGAAGGAACTGCCTGGGCCACCGAGGAGGTGAGCGACCCGGTTGGTCACCGGGTCCAGACCCTCCCATCCCTTCGGGCCTGCGAGGTCGGTGATCGTCCACTGTCCGACGCCCTTCTGCAGACCCACCGCTCCGTTTGCGGCGGCATGCATCAGCGTGGCGACGTACGACTCACGGGTGGTGCGTTCGGTGAGGATGTACGCCGCCTGCGCGGGACCTAGCCCCTCGGGTGGGGAGTACTGGAGTGGGAAGGGAGGCGTGCGTTCCCGGGTGGGTCGAGCCATCGCGGCACCCAACAGCATCGCCAGGACCGCCCCGAGAAGCACCACCCCCAACAGCACCGGGCTCGGACCGAAGACCGCGTCGTACCGACCCGGCCAGGGACGGGTGTCGCCGGGCGGCGGAGTAGGCAGATCCATCCCCGCTTGAAGCGAGACAGGGGTGTTGGGGGCGAGCCGCCCGGTGGTGATCGTGAGTCGGTTGGTGCCCTCCCCGCTGATGTCACAAGGGGTCGGGTTGCCGATTCCGACGAGGCAGTCGATGCCCTCCGCCGGCGCCGGCAGGTCGACGGTCAAGTTGGACTGCTCGATGACCTGAGCCCAGCCCGAGGGGATCACCTGCCAGAAGAACTGGCTGGGAACCCCACCGGTGCCTGGTTGGATCACCCCCGGAATCCGATAGCGGATCGTGTAGGTGTGGATACCTGAGGGGAGGATGAAGTCCTCCGAGCCCATCCTGATCACGTCGAAACGGGCATCGCGTAGGGAGCGGTCGACCTCGACCGGGCCCCCATCCATGGTGACCTCGACGTTCTCCACGATCCGCCGGGTGTCCGGCGCCGAAGGGTCGATGCGGTCGAAGAAACGGAAGATCCCGCGACGGCCGACCCCCACAGGGAATCGCACCGCTAAGGTCTCCACGACCTGGAGGTCCCCGTCGGCGGCGAGCACGAAGCGGGCGTCGTACGACTCGATCGTGGTGGGGTCCGACGCTCCATCGGTCGCGTCGCCGCTGAACGACAGGGTCGTCGCGAAGACCAGAGCCAACAGGAGGCCCAGCGCCACCACCGTGCCGATGAGACGTTTCATATCCGGAGCCTCCCGCGCCCTCCCGCGGGCGTCAAGCAGCGCAGCGCCGTCTGAGCCAGCCGATCAGCACGAGCACGGCCAGGACAGCGGCCACCGGTTTCCCGTAGGTCTTCAGCAGGATGGGCAGGACGGTGGCCCCCAGGTCGAGCGAGTCATCGGTCGGCGGTGGGCTGGTGCTCCTCGTCGCGCTGGGCGCCGCGGCCATGGCCTCGACCTGCGGTGCCGTCGAGGTCTCCACGTCAGCGGCGATCGCCTGCTCGTCCACCTCGCTGTCCATTGGGCTGGACTCACCAGCTTGATTCCCACCTCCGAGGCGCTGCTCGAGGCAGGCCACGAACTGCCCGAGCAGTTTGTCCGACACGTCCTGCATCACCCCTCGCCCGAACTGCGCGGGCTTCCCGGTGATAGCGAGATCGGTGACCACTCGGACATCGGTGCCTCCGTCAGCACCCGCGGCCATGGACAGTTCGACCTTGGCGCCGGCCGTGCCGTTGCCCCGCTTGTCCTTGCCCTTGGCGTCGACCTTGAAGGAATGCGCGGACTCGTCCTTCTCGGTGAAGATCCCCGAGCCGTTGTAGACCAAGGCGATAGGACCAAGTTTCACCTTCACCGACCCGGCGAAGGAGTCGCTGTCCGCGGAGGTCACCGTGGCGCCCGGGAAGCACTCCCCCACCGCCTTGATGTCACCAAAGTGGACCCAGGTCTCCTCCACCGAAGTCGGAACGGTGAATGTATGCGTCAGGTCCATGCCGGGCTCACGCTCCCGCGGCCGCGAGGACCGCTCGTCGGGTCAGCACGGTCGCCAGGTGGTTGCGGTAGGCCGCGTCCCCGTTGAGGTCCGAGGGTGCGTTGGTGCCTTCCGTGGCGTGTGCCGCGGCAGCCCCGACGGCCTCGGCGGTCACGGGTTGTCCCACGAGGGCCTCCTCGACGGCTCGGGCACGCAACGGGGTCGAGCCCATGTTGGTCAACCCGATCCGAGCCTCGGCGATGGTGTCCCCGTCGAGTCGAACCGCCGCGGCGACCGCCACGATCGGCCACTGGTGGGCGACCCGCACAAACTTCTCGTAGCGCGCCCCCCAACCGGAGTACTTCGGCACTCGAATCTCGGTCAAGATCTCGTCCTCACCGATCGCGGTCTCGAACAGTCCGACGAAGAAGTCGTCCGCTGCGACGGTGCGGGTACCGCTCGTCCCGGCGATCACGAACTCCGCCCCCAGAGCCAGCGCCGGGGCCCCCAGATCCCCGGCGGGGTCGGCGTGGGCAAGCGCCCCGCCGAACGTTCCCCGGTGCCGGATCTGCACGTCAGCCAGATGCTCCACGGCCGCGTGGATCAGCGCTGCGTGCTCGGCGACCAAGGGGTCAGAGCCGACGACCGAGTGCGGAGTCATGGCACCGATGACGATGGCGTCACCGTCGTCGCGGATGCCGCGCAGGGAGTCGATCCTGCCCAGATCGATCACCATCTCCGGCGCGTTCAGCCGCATCCTCAAGACAGGGAGCAAACTCTGCCCACCGGCCAGGATCTTGGCGTCGTCACCGTGCTCGACGAGAGCCGACAACGCGTCCTCGATCGACGTGGGAGCCATGTAGTCGAACTGTGCGGGGATCATGCGTCTGCTCCGTCCGTGTCGAAGTGCGGCATCGCGGCGCCTTCGGTGGGTTCGGTCCCACCGCTGCCGCCGGCTCCACCAGAACTGCCTGCCGTCTGGATCGCCTTCCACACCCGTTCTGGGGTGCACGGCATCTGGATGTCGTTGATGCCGAGGTGGCGCAGGGCGTCCACCACCGAGTTCACCACCGCCGGGGTGGAGGCGATCGTGCCTGCCTCCCCCACGCCCTTGGTGCCGAGCGTGTTGGTCGTCGCCGGACTCGTCGTGTGGTCGAGATCGAAAGAGATCGTGTCCGCCGAGGTCGGTAACAGATAGTCCACGAACGACCCGGAGACCAGGGTTCCTGCGTCGTCGTACACCGCTTCCTCCCAGAGGGCCTGGGCGATGCCCTGCACCAACCCGCCGTGCAGCTGTCCGCTGACGATGAGGGGGTTGATGATGTTGCCGATGTCATCGCACGCGGCGTACTTGCGCATCGTGATCTGACCGGTCTCCGTGTCGACCTCCACCGCGCACAGGTGCGTGCCGTGGGGGTAGTTGAAGTTCACCGGGTCGAAGGTGGCATCGGAGTCCAAGGAGGGCTCCACCCCGTCGGGCAGGTTGTGCGCGGCGAAGGTGGCCAGCGCGATCTCTGCCATGGCCAACCCCTGATCGGTGCCCTTGACGGTGAACCGACCGGCGCTGAACTCCACGTCGTCCTCGGCGGCCTCCAGCAGGTGGGCGGCGATGACCTTGGCCTTCTCAATGACCTTGTCGGCCGCCTTCACCAAGGCCTCACCCCCAACCACCAACGACCGGGAGCCGTAGGTGTCCATCCCCTTGTGGGAGATGGCGGTGTCGCCAGCGAGGACCTCGACGTCCTCGAAGGCGACGCCGAGGCGGTCGGCCACGATCTGACTGAACGCCGTCGCGTGACCCTG
>CBDTZB010000149.1:0-6333 GCA_965364795.1 uncultured Nocardioides sp. | reverse complement strand
ATCTGCAACGTGCTGCGCAAGGAGTGGGGCGAGTACCGCGAACCCGCTCGGTTCTGAGTAGGCGTTATCCACAGGAACGATTGTTCGGGTTTGGGCGCGCTCCCGAAGCGGGCAGAACGTCTTCATGGACTGGAGACCGCGTGCACCATGCCCCCGAGGGCTGTACGTCCCCGGGCCCACCGATCCCGCCGGAGTCGCCGGTCCGACTCGGAGTCAGGCTCAGTCGAAGAGGTGGCGCCGTACAACGCCCGGCCTGTACGTCCCTCAGCAGGTGGACTCAGAAGCCGTCGATCAACGCATTCTTGAGCAGGCGCAACGACTCGGCCCGTCCGGGGCCGTGACGGGGTGGGCGGCCCTGCGACTACTCGGCGACGGCTTCTTCGATGGACTGGCTGGAGACGGGCGGACCGTCCTTCCGGTGCCGCTTGCCTGCGGCGCCGACCGCATTCGTCCGCATGCAGCTGTGGCTCTGTCTAGAGACAGGCTGGAACTGGGCGAGATCAGCCATCTGTACGGCATCGCGTGTGTGGGCCCGGAGCGTGCCCTTTTCGACGAGGTACGCCGCCTGGGCGAGGTACGTGAAGGTCGGTGGACATCAGGGAGTGCGCTCTGCGTGCCGTAGGCCTCGAGTACGTCCCGGCGGTCGGTCGGGACCTGGGTCACCCGGCGATGATCGTTGGCCGGATGGAGGCGGCCCGAGCCCGAGCGAGCCTCCTACGCCCGACGTGGCGCCTCGGTGTGCCGGGTCCGACGCTCGACGAGATCCTGAATCCCCGGGATCGAGCCGCCGAGTGACACATCACGCACGATTCGAGGTCGTCCGACCGTGCATGGTGTGTCACTCGGTAGGTGCCAACCCACGGTGCGGACGGCACGGGCCGCGTCTCTAGGATGAGTCTCATGACGCAGCAGCCCTTCTCCCGTCCCGGTGCGATCGACCTCTCGGCTCTCAAGCGGCCTCCGACGCCGACGGGCGCCGGTGCCGGAGCCTCCGGCGGCGGAGGGACACCAGGAGGGTTGGCTTACGCGGTCACGGTGACGGAGCAGAACTTCCAGGAAGTCATCGAGTCTTCGATGACGGCGCCGGTCCTGCTGGCCTTCTACTCGCGTGCCCGGATGCCGGAGAGCGCTCAGATGGCCGACGACATCGCCGCCTTGTCGAGTGAGTTCGAGGGCAAGTTCCTCGCGGGGCTGGTCGACATCGACGACGCGCCCCAGATCGCGCAGGCCGTCCAGGTTCCCTCGGTGCCGTACGTCGTGGCGGTCCTCGATGGGCGCCCCGCGCCGCTGCTCCAAGATGTCGTCCCGATGGATGAGTTGCGGACCGCCCTTACCCAGGTCATGCAGCAGTTGGCCACCCAGGGGATGACGGGCCGACACCTTCCCCGTGGAGCCGCTCCCGCCGAGGCTGAGGACGATGAGCCCAAGGCAGACCCCCGCTATGCCGCCGCACAGGATGCCCTGGCCGCCAACGACATCGAGGGTGCTGTCGCGGAGTATCAGAAACTTGTCAACGCGAACCCTGCCGACATAGAGGCAGTGGCCGGCCTTGCGATGGCCCAGGTCCTGCACCGCACCCAGGGCGCCGACCTGAACGCGGCCCGCGCCGATGCGGCCGCCAACCCCGACGAGGTGGCCAAGCAGACCCTGGTAGCCGACCTCGATCTGCTCGGTGGGCACGTGGAAGACGCCTTCATCCGACTCATCGAGCTGGTCCGGCGTACCTCCGACGCCGACCGCACCGCCGCCCGCGAGCACCTCCTGGGACTCTTCGTCGCCGTGGGCAACGACGATCCCCGGGTGCTTCAAGCCCGTCAGGGACTCGCTTCAGCGCTGTTCTGATCGTCCGGTCGGCTTCGGCGTGATCACGGGACCCGGTTATCTGCGTCGTGGCTTCGCCCTGTGGCGGACCCGGCCGGGCCTCATGCTGTTTGGCGCCATCCCGGCATTGCTCGTTCTAGCGGTGCTGGTGGCCGCCTTCGTCATGCTGGTGGTCAACCTCGGTGGGCTGGTGGCGGGGTTCACGCCTTTCGTTGAGGGTTGGCCGGACCTCCTGCGACAGACGGTGCGTTTCCTGGTGGGAGCGATCCTTCTCTACGCCGCGTTCATGCTGGCCACGATCTCGTTCACAGCTCTCACTCTGCTGGTCGGTGATCCGTTCTACGAACGGATCTGGAAAGAGACCGAGCTGATGCTCACCGGCACGGTTCCCGATCATGACTACGGTTTCTGGGTCTCGCTGGGGGACAGCGTGCGTCTGATCGCGCTTGGCCTGGCCACCACGGTCTTCGTGGTGCTGATCGGGTTACTTCCGGTGCTCGGTGCTGGCGCCGCTCTGGTGATCGGGGTGATCGCTTCGGGCCGATTGTTGGCCGCGGAACTGCTGGGTCGACCGTTGGCCGCTCGAGGGATGGACCGCGATGCACGGGCCGTGCTGCTGCGTTCCCACCATGGTCCGGTGCTGGGCTTCGGCGCGGCGACGCAGGCTCTTTTCCTGATCCCCCTAGGTGCGGTGGTGACCATGCCTGCTGCGGTGGTCGGAGCAACCATGCTGGCTCACGATCTGACCACCCACGACGGATCCGTCACTTAGGTGGGGCCGAGTCGTTGGTGCGGTGTGACCCCTGAAGAACGTCTTCCCGTGCAAACGACGTCGGCCCCGGATAAAAAGGGCGGCAAGAGCAAACTGCTCAAAGCCCCGGCCGCCAACCTCGAGGGGCGCGACCCCGTCTTCATCAAGGGCATGCTGCCCCGGCTGTGGTTGGTGGCCAGTGTCTGGTTTCGTGCCGAAGTCGAGGGTTTCGACACCGTGCCCGATGAGCCCGTCCTGTTCGTCGGGAACCACAGTGGCGGGGCGGGCGTGCCGGACACCTTCGTCTTCCTGCTGGCCTACAACACCTACATGACCGTCGAAGGGCGGCCGTTGTTCTCGCTGGGGCACGAGATGGTCACTTCGCTCCCGGTCCTCGGCTCCTTCGCCCGCAAGATGGGTGTCGTCACGGCCGACGCGGCAGCCGCGGCAGAGATCTTCAAGCGAGACGGATCGGTGCTGGTCTACCCAGGCGGGGATGTCGAGGCGTTGCGTCCTTGGCGCGATCGGCACAAGATCGTGTTCGCGGGGCGTAAGGGGTTCTTGAAGCTGGCCCACGCGAACAGGGTCAAGATCGTTCCGGTCGTGGCCACGGGTGGTCAGGACACCTTCTTTGTCCTCAACGATGGCCGGAAGACCGCCAAGATGCTGCGCTTCGACAAGCTGTTGCGCGTCAAGAGCCTGCCGATCTCGTTCAGCCTCCCGTGGGGGTTCCTGCCCGGGGATCTGCCTCATATCCCGCTCCCGGCCAAGATCCGAATCCAGGTCATGGAGGCGATCGACCTGCACGAACGCTTCGGTGAGGACCCGGACTGGGACGAGGCTTACGCCTACGTCACCAGCGTCATGCAGACGGGCCTGTCCCGTCTCGCAGCCAAAACCGTCCTCCCACTGATCGGCTGATCGATGACGACCACCACCACCGCCACCACGATCATCGACCGTCCCATTGCGCAGGTCGAACGCTTCATCACCGACCCCCGAAAATGCCTGCCGTTGATGAGCGGCTTCGGACGGTTCCGGTTCGTTGAGGAACTCCCCGAGAAGAACCACCAGGAGTGGGACGTCTTCCTCCAGGTAGGCAGCCTGCAGGTGGGGGGAGCGGTCGACGTAGACCTCAACCGCAGTCGACACCTGCAGTGGACCAGTCTGCGAGGGACCAACCACTCCTTCGATCTTGCGGTCGAGCCGGTGAACGGACAGACGTTGCTGACGATGCAGATGACTCTGTCGCTGCGCGGGCTGCTGATGTCGAAGATCGCCGAGCGGTTGGCCCGCAACATCATGGGTCGCCACCTCGAAGCCGGGGTCCAGGAACTGCGGCACCACCTCGAATGGGAGCAGGACCGGCCCGTCATCGAGCTACCCCGAAGCTGAGCAACGCCCACCGGCCACGCTCTGGTGCTGGACGGGTCAGGCGCGACCCGACTCCGTGAACGGCGTACGACGTGCAGGGTCCACCAGATTGCCGACAGCGGTCTCGACCCGGCGTGCGGTGAAGTCCGTAGCTCGAGATCGGACCTGCTCCGGTGTGCACCAGTGAGCCGCTCGGATCTCTCTGGCCTGCTCGACCACGGTGTCGATGATCGCTGCATCATGTACGCCGCCGTCGAACACCAAACACAACGCGTCGTCCCAGCCGCCCCAAGGCGGGAGCCAGTCGGTGAGGACCAGGCCGCCCGCAGGGATCTGTAGGGCGAGTTCCTCCTCGACCTCGCGGACCACCGCTCCCTGAGGAGACTCGCCGACCTCGACAACCCCACCCGGCAGATCCCAGTCCTGCTTGTAGGTCAACTCGCACATCAGCACCCGGTCGTCGGGATCACGGATGAGCATCTGGGCGATCGCCCGCTTGCGGGGGAGCACAGAGTTCAGGAGGGCGCGGAAGCCTCCGGGTTCGTGAACGGGGGTGTCGGTCGCGAGGCGCGCGTAGACAACGAGATCGCCCTCCACCCCGCGCATCACTCCTTCGCGGCGCATGCCCGCCCAGGTGGCGATCCGCTGCCCGGCCTCGTCATCCACCGAGAGGTGAACTTCGACGCGGGGATGATCGGTGAGCGCGCGCGCGACCTGACGCCGGACGACATCGACGTTCTCGTCAGCGGCCCAGGAAATCCGGGCGGTGTGGGTGGAGACCTGCTCAACCGTCGTCGCGCCCATGCCCGACGCGGGGCTCGTCTGATCGCTCACACCGCCCACCCTAATGACGGCTCACCCACCGACGGCGAGGGCTTCCCGCGGGCCGGGCGACGGTTCGGGCGACGAAGGCAGAACGGGAGCCGATCCAGCGCGTCACACCACGACCCAATCCGGATCGACTCCCAGCCTCGAAGAGCGTTCGGTGCCGGACGGAAATCGGATGGGGGTAGTTGTCGCTGGTCTACTAGCCGCAGTTCCCTCCAGACCCGCAGGGATGCACAATGCGTCCTAAGGGAACACCAGACAGATCATCACCGAACATGTTCGAGATAGGGAGCCCATGACGGAGTTCGTACGCTTGGAGGTGGCCGACGGAGTCGGCACCATCCGCCTAGATCGGCCCAAGATGAACGCCCTTGACGTCCAGGTGCAGGAGGAGATTCGCCAGGTCGCCACCGAGGCCACCGATCGCGATGACGTGAAAGCTGTCGTGGTCTACGGCGGTGAGCGGGTCTTCGCTGCTGGCGCGGACATCAAGGAGATGGCCGACATGTCGTACGTCGACATGGTCAAGCGCTCCGGTGCCCTCCAATCCGCCTTCACGGCGGTCGCCCGCATCCCCAAGCCCACCATCTCCGCGGTCACCGGCTACGCCCTCGGGGGCGGGTGTGAGTTGGCGCTCTGCACCGATCTGCGGATCGCCGCCGACAACGCGACCTTCGGGCAGCCCGAGATCCTCCTGGGGATCATCCCCGGCGCCGGGGGAACCCAGCGGCTGACCCGGCTGATCGGTCCGAGCAAGGCCAAGGACCTCATCTTCAGCGGGCGGTTCGTCAAGGCTGACGAGGCCCTGGCGATCGGTCTGATCGACCGCGTGGTCCCCGCGGCCGATGTCTACTCCGAGGCCCTGGCCTGGGCCGCACAGTTCACCGGTGCGGCGTCGTACGCGCTGCGGGCAGCCAAGGAAAGCATCGATCGCGGACTCGAAGTCGATCTGGACACAGGCTTGGAGATCGAGCGCCAGCAGTTCGCTGCCCTCTTCGCCACTGAGGACCGCGCCATCGGTATGTCGTCGTTCAATGAGAATGGTCCCGGCAAAGCAAAGTTCGTGGGAAGGTAACGCCACTATGTCTGACTCTGAATCCACCACTCCCGCGCGCCGGGATCGCGATCTGCGCCAAGTGCGCACCATGGGGGCCCGCATCATCGGTGCCGTCCTCGCCCTCTTCGCCGGGGTCCTGGCCCTGGCGGCACTGTTGATCGTGCTGGCGGCCAACCCCGAGAACGGCCTGGTCGAGTTCGTGCTGAACTTCGCCAACGGCGTCGACCTCGGGGTCTTCGACCTCGACAACCCGATCAAGGAGTTCGGCAACGGCACTCCGGACTCGGGTGACGAGAAGAAGATCGCTCTTCTGAACTACGGCCTCGGCGCCATCGTGTATCTCATCGCGAGCCGGGTAGCCGATCGAGCCATTCGCCCGTGATCGAATGACGTGTGAGGCAGTCCACGCTGTGAGGTAGTCCACCCCATAGTCGCGACCGGTTGTGTATCTCGCACGGTAACGTCGTCCTGAGGCTGGACCGCTGGTGACAGCGCCAGCCGA
>CBDTZB010000148.1:0-6333 GCA_965364795.1 uncultured Nocardioides sp. | reverse complement strand
AATCACGCGGGACGCTTCGAGGTGGATGGCCATGCGGCGAGGGTAGTCCCGGTGGTTGAGGTGCGAGGAGGCGCTAGCCGACGAGCCTCGAAAGCCGGCTCCGTCAATGCGAAGCCTGGTCATGCCTGGAACCAGGTTTCGAGGCTCAGGCCTGGGCGGCCTTCACACCTCAACCAGCGTCGGTCGGCTCGTGGGGTGCCTGGAGTGGTCTCGACAAGCTCGACCAGCGGAAGCGCTCGTGGGTCAGGAACCGCTGGCGCGGCGCTCGGCGGCGGCGTCGCGCTTGGCCTGCTCGGCCTTCTCACTGCGTTCGGTTGCTTCGGCCTGGCGGGCCAGCTTCGAGGCGGACTCGGTGTTGCCAGAAGTCCAGACACCGGTCGACTCCAGGTCGATCGTGCGGACGGTACGACGAGGAGCCTGGCTCTTCGAGACGTAAGTCGGGAGCTGCTCGGGGACGGGGTCCCAGCTGCCGGGTTCGCGCTGCTCGGCTTCGGCCTGTGCAACCTCGGCCTGAGGTGCTTCGCCCGCCTGAACGGCAAGGATCTCTTCGGTCAGCGGCTCACCGTTGGTGTCGGTCTCGTCATACTCCACCGGGACCTCGACGGGCAGACGGCTTGTGATGACGACGGTGCGGCGCTCCGACTTCACCATCAAGCGGCAAGCAACCAGCCACGCGATCGTCAGAGCGACAGGGAAGAGAACGAAGGGCCACGCGATGACCTGGTAGACCGCCAACCCGCCGATGGCGAGGTTGGCGACGATCAAGATCGAGAACACCCGCATGCGGCGCTTGGCAGCGAGCGCAGCAGCCTCGCGGCGAGCCTGCATCTGGGTGCGCGACAGACGTGAGGTCGGCACCGCGACCTTGGACTCGGCCACGGGAGCGTCGGGACGCGTCACCAGACGACCATGGTCGTCAGGAACCGGCTCGCGTCGCGCCAGCACCCGCAAGGAAGCGGAGAAGCGGTCGATCGACGCGGTGCGATCCACGTCTTCGGCGTGCTTGAGCGCCTTGGGGATCAGATAAGCCCCCCAGGCCACCGCCAGGGCCACGAAGATCAGCGCACTCAGGTCCACACGATGAGATTAGGGTTCCGCGGCGTGCGGCCTGGGGAGGTTGAGCCGTGTGTCGCGTGGGGTTTGTGTGATTGGGGGTTTCATCGCTGGTTGAGGAGGTCGCTAGCGACCGTCTCCAGGCCACCGGGTTTCGAGACACGACTTCGTCGTTCCTCAACCAGCGGGGAGACACGACTTCGTCGTTCCTCAACCAGCGGCGGGGTCGTTCCTGGACCACCGGGGTTTCGAGGCTCGGGCCTGGCGGCCCTCACACCTCAACCAGCGTTGGGGTCGGAGTTCTCCTCGTAGCGGCGCAGGAGGCCGAAGGGGACCTCCTCGGCGGTGATGGCGTAGATCCGGTGGTCGCGCCAGTCGCCGTCGATGTGGAGGTAGGCGGGGGCGAAGCCGATCTCGCGGAGGCCTAGTTTCTCCACCACCCGCAGGGAGTTGGAGTTCTCGGGACGGATGCAGATCTCGATCCGGTGCAGTCCTGCGGCGGTGAAGCAGTGGTCGATCACCATGGCGACGGCCCGCGGGATGACCTCCTGGCCGGCGTAGTCGCGGTCGAGCCAGTAGCCGACCGAGCCGAACTGGGCCGATCCCCGCACGATGTTGTTGACCGTGATCTGGCCAGCGAACTTTCCGTTCACGTCCACCGCGAAGGGGTACGTCGTCCCTTTGCGGGCGTTGTGGTGCAGCCTGCGCACCAACCCTCGGAAGGTGGTGGGGCGGTCATCGCCGCCAGGTGGGACTGAGGCGTCCCACTGGACCAGCCACGCAGCGTTGCGACGACGGGCGTCGCGCCACGCGTCCTCGTCGCTGTAGGTCAGAGGTCGTACCGTCACCCGCGGCGACTCCCCCGACCTTAGGCGCGCGGGCCAGGCCCGTTCACCGAGCAGTCCGCCCCGGGCCCGCGGCTCCAGGCGTCGTACGCCGATCCGACCCCACCGCCCCCACGACGGACCGGAGGTCAATGGTCGCTCCCCACGACCTGCTCGACCGCGTGGACCAGGAGGGGACGCAGAACTTCTAGGCCGTCCTTCACCCCGCCACGCGAACCCGGCAGGTTCACCACCAGACACGTGCCCACCACGCCGGCAAGGCCACGGGACAGGGCAGCGGTCGGGACGCCCTTGGCGATCCCGTAGGCGCGGATCGCCTCTGCGATGCCGGGCACCTCGAAGTCGATGACGCTGCGGGTCATCTCAGGGGTCCGGTCCGTTGGGGTCAGCCCGGTGCCGCCGGTCGTCAGCACACAACGCGCCCCACCTTCGGCAGCCGCAGCGATCGCGACCCGTACGGGCTCGCCGTCGGGCACCACGACCGGAGCGCTCACGGCGAAGCCCAACTCCTGCAAGAAGTCGACGATCAGGGGTCCGGTGGTGTCGGAGTACACCCCGGCAGCGGCGCGGTTCGAGGCCACCACCACCTCGGCGTACATGCCGGTCATCGCGCCCAGTCCCCCGACTTGCCGCCGGACTTGGTTTCGACGCGGACGTCGGTGATCACCGCAGCCTTGTCGACGGCCTTGACCATGTCGATCACGGTCAGCGCGGCCACCGACACCGCGGTCAGGGCCTCCATCTCCACTCCGGTGCGGTCGGTCGTCTTCACCGTCGCGAGGATTTCCACGGCGTCGTCGGCGACGGTCAGGTCAACGGTCACTCCAGAGACTGCCAACGGGTGACACAAGGGGATCAGGGCAGGGGTCTGCTTGGCGCCCATGATCCCGGCGATCCGGGCCACCGCCAGTGCGTCGCCCTTGGGCACGCCCTCGCCGCGCAACAACTCGATCACTTGGGACGACACCAGCACCCGACCCGAGGCGCTGGCCTGTCGAGACGTCACCGCCTTCTCCGACACGTCGACCATCCGGGCCGCGCCGGTTTCGTCGACATGGGTCAACCGCTCACTCATTCAGTACTCCGTATCCAGGCGTAGGACGTCGACCGCAGCGCCGGCCTCGACCGAGGTCGCGTCCTCGGGCACCACGATCAACGCGTTCGCTCGGGCGAGATCTCCGATCAGGTGGGACCCCGAGCCGCCGACGGGGGCGACGACAGTCACTCCCCCGTCCGCGGTGAGGATGCCGCGGAGGTACTGGCGACGTCCCGGTGGTGAACTGACTGAGGTCGCCAGGCAAGCCGATGTTGGCTCCTGCGCCAGCGGGGTCAGTCCCATCATCTTGCGCAGGGCGGGTCGCACAAACACCTCGAACGAGATGTACGACGACACCGGGTTTCCCGGCAGCGTGAAGATCGGGACGTCACCGATCCGTCCGAAACCCTGGGGCTTGCCCGGTTGCATCGCGACTGGCCCGAACCACACGGTCCCGAGCGGAGCAAGCGCTCCCTTGACCACGTCGTAGTCACCCTGCGACACCCCACCGGAGGTGACGATGACGTCGGCGCGCCCCACCTGCTCGTGCAGGGCCTCGAGGAACGCTGCGGGTTCGTCGCCCACAATCCCTACGCGGTGCGCGATCGCACCAGCACGGGTGGCGGCGGCCGCCAAGAGGTAGGAGTTGCCGTCGTAGATCGAGTCCGGGCCCAACTCGTCGCCGGGATCGCGCAGCTCAGCACCGGTCGAGATGATCACGACCCGTGGTCGCGGGCGGGACAGCACGGAAACTTGGCCGACCGAGGCCAACAGACCCAGGTGCCGAGGACCCAGCACGCTGCCGCGCTCGATGAGTACGTCGCCCACCCGGACGTCCTGACCGGCCGGTCGGATGTGCTGCCCGACCTCGGGAGGCTGCTCGATCCGCACCTGCGCAGAGCCACGGTCGGTCCACTCGTAGGGCACGACCGAGTCGGCCCCCGCCGGGACCGGGGCACCGGTCATGATCTTCGCGACCGTGCCGGGCTCGAGGATCTCGCTGCCGACGCTGGACTGCCCGGCCCCGATCTCGCCGGCCACCCGCATCGTGATGGGAGCGTCAGCGGTGGCGGACTCGAGCTCGTGACGACGCACGGCGTACCCGTCCATCGCGGAGTTGTCGAAGCGCGGCAACTCCATCGTGGCGGTCACGTCTTCGGCGCAGACCAGCCCCAGCGCTTCCATCACCGGATGGTGGATCGCCGGCGTGGCATCGATGCTGTCGAGGATCCTGGTGCGGTACTCCTCGACGGGGATCGGCGCCTGGCTCATCAGTCGCGGACCATCACTTGTCGTCGTCGCTCAGGACCGTGTCGGGGTTGATCCGTTGCGCCGACGTGGCGTCGAGATCCACGGTGCCGGTGACTTTCACTCCGGAGCCGAAGGTCCAGTCGCCCTGGATCTTCAGTGACTCGGCGTTCTGCAGTGACGGTGCTCCTTGCGGGAAGCGCTTGTCGAATTCGCTGACGTGCTTGTAGAACTCCGGGTCGAGGTCCACGAACGGCACCTGGTCGTTGCGCTGGTCCAGCACGAAGTCCTCACCGAGCGCGTAGACGTCCGAGCGGAGCACGAGCAGGTCGTTGGTGGTCTTGACGGGCACGAACCGGTCCCGACCCACTTCGATCAGCTCCGCGCCGTCAAACACCTCGATGGCCGCACCCATGGCGGTTTCGATCTGGATGACCTCCGGAGACTTCGGGTCCGCCGGGTCGACGTTCTTCACGTTCTTGATCATCGGCAGACCGAGGATGCCGTTGCGTTGGTCCAGAGCGGACTTCATGGCCGCCAGGTCGAACCACAAGTTGTTGGTCGAGCAGTAGCGGTGTCGGTCCAGGTCCGCGAGCGATTCGGCGTCCTCGGGCAGCGTCTGCGCGGTCTCCCGCAACACCAAACGACCGTTGGCCTTGCGGCGTGCGAAGTGGCCGCCCTTGCGGTCCGAGGCGGTACGCCGCACCGCTTCGATGGCGAACGGAGCGCCGCTGGCCGCAAACCAGCCGGCGACCCGCGGGTCCGGAACGGCGCCGAGGTTGTCGGAGTTCGAGATGAAGACGTGGCGGAAGCCGCGCTCGAGCAGCAGATCGAGGAGGCCGGTGCCGCGCATCGCGGTGTAGACGTCCCCGTGCCCGGGCGGGCACCACTCAAGATCCGAGTCCTTCGAGTAGGACACCGGCGAGAGGTCCTTGACCAGAAGCTTGGGCTCCTTGTTCTGCAGAAACTCCAGCGGAAGCCCGTCAACCTTGAGGTCCTCGTAGCGGGCGATCGCGTCCATCGTGTCCGCGGAGGTGCGGAAGGAGTTCATGAAGATCAGCGGGAGGGTGGCGTCGTACTCCTTGCGCAGATGACGCACTTGGCGGGAGATGATGTCGAGGAACGACAACCCCTTGCCCACGCACAGCAGGGACTTGGCCCGGTCCATGCCCATCGACGTGCCCAGGCCGCCGTTGAGCTTGATCGCCACGGTGTGTCGAATCGCCTCGCGTGCCACCTCGTCGTCCACCTCGACATCGCTCAACCGCGGGATGTCGATCGGCTCGATGGCGTCCTCGGGAATCATCCCCGTCTCGCCGTGCTCAAGCAGTCGGAAGTAGTGGGCGAAGGTCTCAATCGCGACCTCGTCCACCTCGGCGGCCCTCATCTTGGTGAGAGCCTTTTTCAATGCTGCGCTACCCATGCTGTTGATCGTAGGCTCGCCAGGTGAGCCGCGGCCAACTGAGTCAACCCCCAGGTGCTGGGGCAGAGGATCAAGCAGCAGCCAAGACTGCCCTGCGGGACCAGCTCCTGACCTCACGACGCCGTCGGTCTCTGGTCGATGTCGGCGAGTCATCGGTCGCGTTGGCGCAGGTCGTGCTGGGGCTGCCGGAGGTACGCCGCGCCGCCACCGTCGCCTGCTACGTCTCGATGGGCCACGAGCCCGGGACCTCGCATCTGCTGGCTGGGTTAGGTGCCGCTGGCAAGCGGGTGCTGCTCCCCGTGTTGTTGCCCGACGGCGACCTCGACTGGGGCGTGTACGCCGGCGACGCGGCCCTGCGTCCCGCGCGGATGGGGCTCCTGGAGCCGGACGGTCCGCGGTTGGGCGTCACCGCAATCGCGAGCGCTGACGTCGTCCTCGTGCCGGGGTTGGCCGTCTCGTCGTCCGGGATGCGGATGGGCCGCGGCGGCGGGTCCTATGACCGCGCCCTGGGTCGAGTGCCGGTCGGCACCCCCACCGCCTGCCTTCTCTACGACGATGAGGTGGGCGTAGAGGTCCCGGTCGAGCCGCACGACCGGCCGGTGTCGGCGGCGGTGACGCCCACGCGGGTCGTCCGGTTCCCCACCGCTGGTTGAGGTGAGGCCCTCCCCGCTGGTTGAGGAGGTCGCGCTAGCGACCGTCTCGAAACTACCGGGGTTTCCCCACCGCTG
>CBDTZB010000147.1:0-6337 GCA_965364795.1 uncultured Nocardioides sp. | reverse complement strand
GTTGCGCACCGCCTGGGTGACGAAGTCGACGTGGTCGGGGGTGAGGTCGGGGATCTCGGCCACATCGGCCAGGGTCTGAACCGGCTTGGCCACCACGGGCCCGATCCCGGGCTTGATGTCGAGGTCGACGCCGACCGCCTTGAGCGGCAGGACAATGTCGGAGAAGAAGATGGCGGCGTCGACGCCGTAGCGGCGTACCGGCTGCAGGGTGATCTCGGTGACCAGGTCGGGGTTCATGCACGACTCGAGCATCCCGACGCCCTCGCGGATGGCGAGGTACTCCGGTAGCGAACGGCCCGCTTGGCGCATGAACCACACCGGGGTGTGATCGACAGCTTCACCCCTCGCCGCGGCGAGGAAGGTGCTGGGGGTCGAACCGCTGGTCTGAGTGCTCACGCCGCCACTCTCTCAGGCCGAGAAAACCGCGCCCTCAGGGGGCGTTGGAGTGATGACGGGGAGTGCCCCCGGCCACACACGGGGGCGGTTCCGGCGTGTTCCGGGATCCATAGGGCTCAGATCGACCTACTGTGGGGACCATGGTTGTCCGACATGAGTCACGTGCGGGCTCTACTGCCGCGACCAACCCGCCCGAATTCATCGAGGCCGTGGCGACCATGCATGCTGCCCGACTGCGTCCGGAGATCTTCTGCGAGGAGATGCCGGCGCCACAACGCATCGCGCCCTACGCCACGGCGCTGAGCGCCGATGTCACCGTCGACGAGGCCGAGGTCGGCACCGGGCGCATCATCCTGCTGCACGATCCCGCCGGCAACGAGGCCTGGGACGGCACCTTCCGCTGCGTCGCCTACGCCCGCGCGGACCTCGATCTGGACCTCATCACCGACCCCCTCCTCGCCGAGGTCGGCTGGTCGTGGCTCACCGAGGCCCTGCACGCCCACAGCGCTGCCCACACCGCGATCTCCGGCACGGTGACCCGTGTAGCCACCGATAGTTTCGGTGGCATGTCCGATGAGGACGGCAACGCCCAGATCGAGATCCGGGCCTCCTGGACCCCCGTCGCCGAGGAGGGCCAGGACGGTCCTCCCAATCTCGCCCCACACATTGAGGCCTGGGGAGAGGTGCTCTGCACCGCCGCCGGCCTACCACCCGTCCCCGAGGGCGTCGCCATCATCGCCGCCCGCAGAGGCCAACGAAGCGGCGTCCCCTCCTGATGAGCACCGAACCGACCAACCCGCTCTCCGAGGCGGACGCACCAGACGTCGAGGCGGACGTCGAAGCGGGCGCCGAGCCGACGCCGGAACCTGTCGAGCTACTCCGACTCTCCGACGGCCTCCCCACCATCACGGACAGCAAGAGCGCACTGATGAAGGCGGTCGAGGACCTGGCGTCCGGGACGGGTCCAATCGCCATCGACGCCGAGCGCGCATCGGGCTACCGCTACTCCAGCCGGGCCTACCTCATTCAGTTGCGGCGATCCGGCACCACGACCTGGCTCGTCGACCCCATCGCTTTTGACTCACTCGATCCCCTGCAAGAGGTGCTGCACGGCGAGGAGTGGATCCTGCACGCTGCCACTCAGGACCTTCCGTGCCTGACCGAAGTGGGTCTGCGGCCGACCGCCCTGTTCGACACCGAGTTGGCTGGGCGGCTCCTGGGCTACCCGCGGGTCGGCCTGGCCACCCTGGTGGAAGACATCCTCGGGTATCGGATGAAGAAGGAACACTCAGCGGTCGACTGGTCGACCCGTCCCCTGCCCGAGCCCTGGTTGGAGTACGCCGCCCTCGACGTCGAGGTCCTCGTCGACCTGCGTCACCGGCTCGAGGCGGAACTCGCCGAAGCCGGCAAACTCGACTGGGCCATGCAGGAGTTCGACGCGCTTCGCGGGTTCACCCCCACCGTTCGGGTCGACGCGTGGCGGCGTACCTCCGGGATGCATAAGGTCCGCGGACGTCGTGCGCTCGGCGCCATCCGGGCCCTGTGGGAGGCCCGCGACGAGATCGCCACCGAACGCGACGTCACCCCGGGCCGGATCATTCCGGACTCCGCCATCGTCGCTGCTTCCCTGGCCAACCCACTGACCAAGGAAGAGTTGGTCGCCACCAAGGGCTTCCACGGCCGCGGCTCCACGCGCTACGCCAGCACCTGGATCAACGCCCTGCTCGAGGTCCAACAGGCTGACGAGGAAGAGCTGCCGAACCGCACACCACGCGGCGATGGGCCGCCCCCGCCACGCGCCTGGGCCGACAAGGACCCCGTGGCCGCGGAGCGACTGCGTCGTGCCCGCGAATCTGTCGCCGAACTCTCCGAAAGCCACCAGATGCCGGTGGAGAACCTCCTCACCCCTGACTACCTGCGACGGGTTCTGTGGAGCCCACCCGAGACCCGGGAGCCAGGAGACCTACTCGACGAGATTGTGGGCATGCTGCACGGTTTCGGGGCTCGAGGCTGGCAGATCGCGTTGGTTGCTCCCGTCCTGGTCTCGGCCATCGTGGAAGCCGACGCGGTGGCAGCAGAGAAAGCGCAGCAGCCCGATCAGCCCGAGAGTGAAGCCGATCCTGCCGGCCAGGTCGAGGACACGGCTTCAGCAGAGGGTTCAGCACAAGGTTCGACACAGGGCTCGACAGAGGGTTCCGCAGAGCCCACGGCCTGACGCCCGCCTAGCGTCATATCGTGCGCGAGGGCCTAGTTGTCGGCCTCGCCGTCCGCGTCGCTCTGCTCCTCGGTCAACTCCGGGCTCAGCACCGTGCGGGACTCCTCATCGATCTGCACGGTCAGTGGATCGAGGTCGCTGAGCACCGGGGTGGTCATCAACAGTTCGATAGTCGAGTCCACTGCTGCCTGCAGTGCATTGATTTGGTCGAGCAGCGGGTCGGGGCGCACGTCACGCAGGGTGGAGGTGAAGATCCCGCTGTTGGTCGGCATCTCGTCGGGGTCCAGAAAGTCCTCGGACTGAAGCACCTTGAGGTTGGCCGGGACGAGATACCCCGAAGCCGTGACGCGCGCGACGGCCTCATCGGAAACCACATAGACCAGGAAGTCAGCAGCCTGAGCGACGTTGCGAGCCTCCTCAGAGATGCACATAGCCGTGACATCACCGACGGTGGCGCTCTCCTCGATCGTGGGGATCGGCAACACGTCGAAGTTCAAGCCCTCGGTGCCGCGCAGGTCTGGCGTCAGGGACCGGAACCCCGGGAGCATCCCGAGTTTCCCGTTCTTGAACATCTCCAACGGGGTGACCCCCTCGAGGTCCTCCTCGGTCGGGGTGAGCGCCGGGTCCCGCAGGACCGGCAAGAGGGTGCGCAGGGCCTCCCGCGTGCTGTCCTCGGAGAAGGACAAGGACGTGGGCTCAGCGCCGTCGTACACGTCGCCTCCGGCGGCGTAGATGAACGGGGTCAGCCCGACGAGCGTCGGCTCGACGTAGATGCCCTTGGAGCCGCGGCGGGGGCGACTCGCGAACTCGGCGGCGGCCACGAACTGCTCGAACGTCCACCTGCGGTAGGTCGCTGGGGCCGGGAGATCGACCTCTGGCTCGGTGGTCGCTTCATCACTAGGGACGGCGGTGGCTTCCGCTGAGGGGCTCGGGCTCGCATCGTCGGTTCCTGCAGCCTCGGGTTCCTCCGCCTCCAGCGTTGCCAACTCATCAACGTCGGGACCGATCTCGACCGGCTCGTCAGGGGCGGGAACGGGCAGTTCCTGAGCGGCCATCCGGCCGAAGTCGATCAGATCGGTGTTGTAGTACAGGACCTGCGGCGAGATGCCGTACGGCATGCACTGCAACTCACCGTTCTCGGAGAAAGCCATCAACGCGTCTCGCGAGTAGCCGTCACCGAAGTCGACGCCCCGCTCGTCGAGCAGCTCCAAGACGGGGCGGTTGACCTTGCCCCGAGTGGCTGCGAGCAGGTCCTTACGGGAGAGTTGGAAGATGTCCGGACGCCGCTCCCCATCCGCAAGCGCCGTCTGCATGCTCTGGCGGTCGGGCCAAGACTTCACCGTGACCTGGGTCCCTTGCGCGCCCTTGTTGTATGTCGCCACCAAGGCCTCGTAGGCAGCGATCTCCTCGGACGGTCCGTAGACCCCGAAGGTGAGGCTGGTGGGCTGCGGCGGCTTCGGCGGCGTTTGGCCCGCGGGGGTGTCGGTGCAGGAGCCCGCGGTCAGAGCCAGAGCGGTCAACAACGCGCACAGCGCCACGGTAGGTCGGCGACTCAGCATGCGTCTCCCAGACAGAGGGCCCGCGCGGGTCGGGGTGTGCGCGGGTCGGAACCCGCTATCGTACCGGCCGTTCACCTTCGGGACCCGACCGCTCAGGTCACCGAGTGAAATCGCTGGGCCGCGAGCAGGACCTGGTCGAAGACCGCGCGGGGTAGAGCCGCACCTTCTCGCCGGATTGCGGCATCGTCGAGCACGAGCAGTCGGTCCAGCCGGACCTCGCTGGGACGACGGTCCTGGTCCCACCCTCCTGCACCGACGTCCATCCAGAAGCGTCCGTACTGCGCTTCGTCATCGGCGTCGCGTTCGTGGTCCTTGCTGGTCAGCATCAGGGCGAGCCACGAAGGGGTGGCTGCCGGGCCCGTCGGTTTTGTCCGGCCCGACTCCGAGGCGTCCGGCGTGCGGGTGCCGATGAGGAGGACTGGTCGATCTTTGCCCTGCTCTGGGTCCTCCTCGTAGGGCACCCACGCCCAAACGACCTCACCGGGATCCGGCTCACCGTCGGCCTCGGGGAAGTATCCGATGTCGTCGCCCATGGCCGAAACCTACCGGTCTGGAGGGCAAAAAGTCGGTGGTGCACCGAACCGGGAGCGCCTCACGGCGCGTGGCCGCTCGTGGCGGCTATATGTGGGACCCGGGGCTGCCGCGGTCCGGCGCACCGCTCACCACTGTAGGGGATGTGTGGCTACCAACCCCAGCGCTCGCGACCCCCCGGGAAAGGTTTAACCCAACCGGTCCGCGAGCTCGCGGTGGCCGGCCGCTTCGAGTTGCTCGGCCATCGCCAACATCCGGGTGACGCGTTCATCGGACTGAGCGGGAAGGGCGGCCCGTCCGACGGCGACGACCCTCGCGAAAGCAGCGGCGCGGAACAACACATCGGCGAAATCCCCGACCGCGATGCCGCGCAACACCTCGTCCACCATCAGCTTCAGCGTCTCGGGACCCGGCGGCTCTGCGACGCCAGCGACCACCCGCGCCACCGGCGCCCGCCCCAGACCGGCCTCGAACTGCTCCGCGGCGGCGACCGGTTCGGCGTACACCCACGAACGCAGGAGGTAGAGCCGCCACAGGCAACCGGCCAGGGAGTCGGCCGGGGAACCCGACCAGACCTCGGCGATCGTCTCGATGCCCTCGGTCTCGGCCAGGTGCAGCAACCGTCCGGCAACGTCTTGGTCGTCGCTACCCTTGGCCCCACGAATCAGGAGTACGGCGGCCCGCTCGGCGGCCTCCGTCACCACCGCCGGGTCCTCGCCCCCGACGTACTCGTCGAAGAACGAGCCCACCCGAGGCTGCGGGCGGTGGTGCGCCCGCGCCCTGCCACTCCCCTCATCTGAGGCTCCTTGAGACATGCCTTGGACCCTACGCCGCTCCCCCTCGGGTCAGGTGAGGCGAGCCAGGGCCTTGCGGATGCGCTGGTCGCTGACGGTGCCGGCGGTGCCGAGGTGTTGGGCCCACAAGGAGACGCGGTACTCCTCGAGCATCCAGCCGACCTCGCGCAGGGCTGAGCCGGGAGGCCGGCCCGCGGGTAGGGCGTCTAGGTGGTGGAGATGGGACTCTTGGAGGTCGGTGATCCGATCCATCAACTGTCGGTCCTTCACCACCCCTCCGGGCTCGCTGAGGTTGCGGCGGCGCTGGGTCAGCGCGGCGAGGTACGTCGGGTAGCGGCGCAACCGGGACGCTCCCGCCTCGCCGACGAACCCAGGGAAGACCAGGCGGGCCAGTTGGTTCTTCAGGTCGGTCAGAGCCGGCAGCATCGCCATGTCGGCGCGGCCGCTGAGTTCCCGGTCGGCCTCGCGCCACGCATCGAGGACCCGCGTCACCTCGGCGACCAACCCAGCGAGTGCCGCCGGCTGGTCGGCCGCCTTCAGCAACGCCCCGAAGGCGGCCTCGTCCCGAACGGGCGGAGCAGCGTCTACGGCCTCACCGAGCACGGCGACCCAGGCGTCCCTGATCAGCGCCTCAACCGAGGGGTACGGCGACCCCGAGAGTCCCAACTTGTCGCGATTCGACAGACCCTCAAGCACCCCCGCCACCGGTGAGCGCAGGCCCAGCGCGAGCAGCCGTCGTACGCCGAGCCGGTGCCGGGCGTCCCGCTCGTCGGCGGAGCCGAAGACCCGCATCCCGACGCTCGATTCCTCATCGACCAGCCCGGGGTAGCCCTGCACGTCAT
>CBDTZB010000146.1:0-6350 GCA_965364795.1 uncultured Nocardioides sp. | reverse complement strand
CTGCCCTGTTTCTGGTGGTTCCGCTCGTGGCCTTGGTGGCCGACACTCCATGGAGCTCCTTCCTCGACCGGATCCGCGAACCCGCGGTGCGCGACGCCCTCGGCCTCACCGCCCTCACGTCCGCAGCGACGGTCGCCCTGTGCCTGCTCTTCGGTACGCCGCTCGCCTGGCTCCTGGCCCGCGTGCCGTTCCGGGGGCGAGCTCTCGTCCGGGCGGCCGTGACCCTGCCGCTGGTCCTGCCGCCGGTGGTGGCCGGCGTCGCGCTGGTCTCCGCGCTGGGTCGCAACGGAGTGATCGGCTCGGTCATCCGCGACACGACCGGGTTCACCATCCCGTTCACGACCCTGGCGGTGATCATCGCCCACACGTTCGTGGCGCTGCCCTTCTATGTGCTCGCGGTCGAGGGAGCCCTGCGGGCGGCAGGCGACGGGTACGACGCCGTGGCGGCCACCCTGGGCGCCACCCGCTGGACCACCTTCCGTCGGGTGACCGTGCCCCTGGCCGCACCCGGTATCGCCGCAGGCGCAGCCTTGGCCTGGGCCAGATCGCTGGGGGAGTTCGGCGCCACGATCACCTTCGCCGGCAACTTCCCGGGCACCACCCAGACCATGCCTTCGCTGATCTACTCGCGCCTCCAAGCTGACGTCGAGGTCGCCAAGACGTTGAGCATGATCCTGCTGATCGTCTCGGTGCTGATCCTCGCGGGACTGCGCAACCGATGGTTGACGACATGACGACCGGGCTGGAGGTCGACGTCGACGTTCCGGGACGTCTCGTGGCCGCCTTCACCGCTCACCGCGGTGAAGTGATCGCGGTGCTGGGCCCCAACGGGGCAGGAAAAAGCACGCTGGTCGCCGCGGTCGCGGGGTTGATCGCGAACCCGGGGACGGTGCGGGTCGATGGCGCCACCTGGTCAGGGCCCGGGCAATCGACGACGCTTGTGCGCGACCGCCGAGTCGGCGTGGTCTTTCAGGGACAGCTGCTGTTCCCCCACCTCACGGCTCAGCGGAACGTCGAGTTCGGCCTCCGGGCGCGAGGCGAATCGGCCCTGGAGGCGCGCCCCAAGGCGAGCCAGTGGTTGGCACGCTTCGGGCTCGAGGAACTCGCCGACCGCAAGCCCTCGGAGCTGTCGGGAGGTCAGGCTCAGCGCGTGGCGATCGCCCGCACCATGGTCACCGAGCCAGCGGTTCTGCTGCTCGACGAGCCGTTCGCGGGCCTGGACATCGGGGTCGCTTCAGCCCTGAGGCTGGAGTTGCGAGACCACCTCGCGACGTACCCCGGGGTCTGCCTGCTGGTCACCCACGACGCCCTCGACGCCTTCGTCCTCGCCGACCGGGTGCTGGTGCTCGACGAGGGTCGGATCGCGCAGTACGACGACCCGCACGAGGTCGCGGCCCGCCCCCAGACGGCCCACGTTGCGCGACTCGCGGGGCTCAATGTCATCCGCAAAGAGAAGGAGCTGATGGCCTTCCGGCCCTCGGACGTCACCGTGTCGGCGGCCGCGCCCGAGGGGTCCGCCCGCAACCGCTGGAAGGGCCGCGTCGCCAGCGTGATGCCGCACGGTGATGCCCTCCGTGTTCGCGTCACCGCCGATGACGGCGCCGATCTCGTGGCCGATCTGACCCCCGCGGCGGGCAAGGAGCTGGGGATCGCGCCCGGACGCGAGGTCTGGCTGTCGGTCAAGGCCACCGCGGTGGCGACGTACGCCGCGGGCGGCTCCGCAGGCTAGGGCCGAACTCTGGGAGAGTGGCCCGGTGACTTCCTCTTCCGAACCCACCTCCCTCAAGCGCGGCCTCGTTCTCGGCGGCGGCGGCATCACCGGCATCGCCTGGGAGACCGGACTGCTCTGGGGTTTGGCCGAGGCCGGACTGGATCTCACCGGTGCCGAGCGCATCGTGGGCACGTCAGCTGGGTCCATCGTCGGCGCTCAGATCACCGGTGAGGTAGGACTCGAAGAGCTCTACCGCCGGCAGTTGTTGGCGCCCTCCGATTTGGGGGACGACTCGGCGCCCCTGGCGTCCCTCGGTCTGGGTGTCGTCGCCAAGTTCACTATCGCCCTGATCCGGGCCCGGGGCGACATCCGCCGGTTCGGGCGACTTCTCGGGACCGCCTCGATGCGGGCTGCTGCGGCCGGCAAGCTCCCGACCGTTCCCGAGCGCTATGAGCAGGTGGCCAAACGCATCGGAGGTCTGACCTGGCCGGACCGCGATCTCGTCATCGCCGCGGTCGATGTGGCGACGGGAGAGTTGGTCTGCTTCGGGCCCCAGACGTCACGACCCGAGGTGTCGCTCGAGGACGCCGTCAACGCTAGTTGCTCGGTGCCGCTGGTCTACCCGCCCATTCCGATTCAGGACAGCACGTACGTCGACGGCGGGGTTCGCTCCGGCTCCAACGCAAGCCTGGCCGCAGGCTGCGATCGCGTCATCGCGTTGACCCCGGTTGACCGTGCCGCCGGACCGATGCGCACCGCGGCAGCCCAACTCTCCAAGCTCGACATCCCCTTCGAGGTGATCTCCCCGGACGAGGCATCCCTGGCCGCTATTGGGAAGAACGTGCTCGACCCGGCCGCGCGTCCGCCGTCCGCCCGCGCGGGCTACGCGCAAGCGGCGAAGGAACTGGAGCGGACCCGCGCGATCTGGGGATAGAGACCCCGCGGTCGCCTGAAGCGCGACTGGCTGACGCTGGTCTGGTCCGCCATTGCGCGACTCGTCGGGCGGTCCTAGCCTAACGTTGTTCGGTTAACTAACAACGTTAGGCAATCATGGATACGCGGACAGTGCGACGACTCGAAACGCGACGGTCGATTCTGGACGCGGCCTGGGCCTTGGCGGACCGCGACGGCATCGCCTCATGGACCTTGCGTGATCTGGCGGCGGACGTCGGCATGCGCGCACCCTCGCTTTTCACCCACTTCGACGGCCGCGACGCCATCCTGGACGCCTTGTTCGCCGAAGGATGGGCGTTGTTAGCTGAACATCTCGACGCGCTGCCCCCACGAGACTTGTCCCCCACGGAACAACTGATTGCCCGCACCGAGGCCCTGGTCGACTTCTGCACGGCCTCACCGGCGCGCTACCAACTGATGTTCACCCACGTCCTTGGCGGGTGGGAACCCACTCCCGAGGCCTACGCCGTCTCGCGGCAGACGTGGGAAGCGATGGTGGCGGGACTTGCCGGGGCAGGCGTCACCGACCCGCGCCACCTCGATCTGTTCGCCTCGATCGGAGCGGGCATCGTCGCGCAGCAGGTCGCCAACGACCTCGGCGGCGACCGGTACCGCCGACTCGTCGCAGAAGCCGTCGACATGTTCCTGAGCCATGTAAGGACCGCCACCACCCAGTAGTTCCATCGATTGGAGACGTCATGACCGCCGTACCCGTCCGAGAGGTCTCGGACCTCGCCCCGATCCACCGCGACACTGATGCTCGCGCCACTGCCTTGGCGGCGTACGACGAGCTGCTGGAACAACTTGCCCGGCTTCGCGCCCAAGACTGGGCCGCGCCAACCGACTGCGACGCCTGGGATGTCCAGGCGATGGTGGGCCACATGATCGGTGCCGCCAAGTCGAACGCGAGCATGCTTGAGCTCGGACGCCAATTGGTCCACGGCAAACGACACGCCAAGCAGTACGACGGCAACAGTCTCGACGCGACCAACGCGCTACAGGTCACCGACCACGCTGACCTCTCGCCCGAGCAGCGGATCGAGACGCTGGCCGAGCTCTATGAAGCGGCCGTCGACGGGCGGATGCGCACCCCCGGACTCGTGCGGCGCATCCGGCTCCCGATGGATCAGACCGGCGACACCCCTGCCGGCACCCCCGACCGACTGGCCATGGACCGGTTGCAGGACGTCGTCTACACCCGCGACGTTTGGCTGCACACCGTCGATATCGAACGCGCCACCGGCGTCACCGTCGACCGGTCAACAGGTCCTACCCGTCGCGTGGTTGAGGACGTGGTGGACGAATGGGCCAAGCAACACGGTCAGCCCTTCACCTTGACCTTGACCGGTGACGGTGGTGGGCGCTTTCGCCAAGGCGACGGCGGTCCCTCACTAGAAGTCGAGACGGTGGAGTTCTGTCGCGCCCTGTCCGGACGAGTGCCGGCGCAAGGCCTGTTCGCGAACCGTCTTATCTTTTAGCCGGCAGCTTCATCCGGCGGTCGTGGCGTACTCCGTCAGTTTGTCGAGCGCCATGTTCCACCCCATGGCGCCGCCCGAATCGGCTGCCACCCCGACATGGGTGAGCACCAGACGGGTGCGGTCGCCGAGGTCCTCGAGTTCCACCACGACCTCGGTGGTTTCCGGGTGGCCCTCGGGCATCCCCATCGACTGGGGCGACTGCACGTTCCCTTCCGCATCTGACATCGACTCGGTGTAGACAAGCCGCGTCGGAGGGGTGATCTCGCGGAACTCGCCGACGAACCACATCTCCATCGGTCCGTTCGGGGTCTCCATCGCCATCTGGGTCAGCCGTCGACCGCCGATGGTCAGGTCCATCTCGGCGACCGGAATGCGTGCACCTGTCGGGCCGTACCACGCCTTGAAGGGCTCCGGCTCGGTCCACAACCGCCACATCGTGTCGGCGCTGGCGTCGAAGGTCCGTTCGATCCTCACGGATCCGCTTACGTCGCTCATCACTGGCTCCTCGGAGATGGGTGCGTCTCTTGCACCGTAGCGGCGAGCGGGGATCGGTGCCGCTGAGACCGCGGAGGTCTAGTCGGCTGGGCGTCCGTACCGGGGTTGTGTCGGCAGCGCTCGCACGCTTCGATCGCTGTGTTTGATGGCGATCTCGCAGTGCGAGCGCATGGGTTGGGCGGGGGGTTGTGTCGGCAGCGCTCGCACGCTTCGATCGCGGGGTGCCCCATGACCAGATGTACGACAACGCCGACCCCGGCCTCGCCCGCGTGAAGGCGCTTGCTTTGGCGTTCCCGGGAGCGGACCTCAAGGTTTCTCACGGGCGTCCCGCGTTCTTCACGACCAAGGTCTTCGTCTACTACGGCGGGTCGGTCAAGGTCGACGGCGTCTACGTCCAGCACGAGCAGTGCGTGATGGTGCTGCTGCCAGAGGACGATCGGCTGGCCATGGTGGAGGACGAGCGCGCCTTCGTGCCGGCCTACATGGGGGCCTACGGGTGGCTGGGCCTTGACCTGCCCACAGCTGAAACGAATCAGGGGTGGGACGAGGTGGGCGAATGGCTCGACGCCTCCTTTCGGCGTACGGCGCCCAAAAAGCTGGTCAACGAACTCGACGACCACCGCTGAGGGAAAGCCTGAGGCCTCGCCGATCTTGATCCGTTGTCGGATCTGATCGACGAGGCCTACGAGGCGGATGCCTGAGTGGTCAGTCGTTCGCCAGGGCGGTGATCGCCTCGTGGATGCTGAGCGTGCGCTCAGCCGACTCCACGTGCAGGTTCTCGACCATCTTGTTCTTGTAGGTCACCACGCCGGAACCCTTGCCAGCCTCCCAAGCCTCAAGCACGCCGCGGGCGTCCTCGACAGCGGCCTCGGACGGAGCGAACTGCTCGTTGGCGGGTCCGACCTGGCCGGGGTGGATGAGGGTCTTGCCGTCGAAGCCCATCTGACGGCCCTGCTCGCACTCGGCGAGGAATCCCTCTTCGTTCTTCACATCGTTATAGACGCCGTCGAGGATGGCCACGCCAGCGGCGCGGGCAGCGAGGAGCGACAAGGACAGGGAGGTCATCAGGGGAGCACGGCCGGGGACGTGCTCGGCGTACAACTCCTTGACCAGGTCGTTGGTGCCCATCACCAGCACCGCGAGGCGGTCGGAGGCGGCGGCGAGTTCGCGGACGTTGAAGATCGCCTCGGGGGTCTCGACCATCGCCCACAGCTTCGTGTGGTCCGGGGCGCCGGCCTTCTCCATGGCGGCGACCAGCGAGCGCACCTCGTCGGCGCTATTGACCTTGGGCACCACGATGCCGGCCGGGCCCGCCTGAGCGGCGGCGACGATGTCGGCGTCGTGCCACTCGGTGCCGATGCCGTTGACGCGGATCGTGACGGTACGCCGGCCGTACTCACCCGACGCGGCAGCCGCAGCAGCCGACTCGCGGGCGGCGGGCTTAGCGTCCGGAGCGACCGCGTCCTCGAGGTCGAGGATCAGACCGTCGCACGCGATCGACTTGGCCTTCTCCAGGGCTCGCTCGTTGGAGCTGGGCATGTAGAGGACGGAGCGCAGTGGGGTGAACGATCCGTTGGTCGAGCTTGTCGAGACCATGCTCATGCCTCCTCGGCTGCTGGGATCGCGTCGTACTGAGCCTTCAGTTCGGGGTCGATCGCGGCGAGCTCTTCGGCCAGGTTGACCATCACCAGGCACTGCTTGAGGGAGGCGTC
>CBDTZB010000145.1:0-6374 GCA_965364795.1 uncultured Nocardioides sp. | reverse complement strand
GCAGCCCGCTGTTCCACTTCGGGATGTTGGGCGTGATCGGTGGCCACATCATCGGTCTGCTGATCCCGCAGTCGTGGACCGATGCAGTGGGAATCAGCCACACGGCCTACCACGTAGTCGCCGTCGGGGGCGGGCTGCTGGCCGGCATCGCGACGGTGGTCGGCATGGCAATCCTGATCTATCGACGCCGCACCGTCGGACCGGTCTTCTCAGCCACGACCGTGATGGACAAGGTGATGTACGCCTTCTTGGCCGCCGTGATCGTGCTGGGCATGTGGAACACCATCGCGGGTTCGATCCTGACCATCGGTGGCGAATACAACTACCGCGAGGGCGTCTCGGTCTGGTACCGATCGTTCCTGGCCTTCCAACCGGACGGTGACCTGATGGCTCAGGCCCCACTGGGCTTCCAACTGCACGCACTGGTGGCCTTCGCGCTCTTCGCGTTGTGGCCCTTCACCCGACTCGTGCATGTGTTCAGCGCTCCGCTGGGCTACCTCACCCGCCCCTACATCGTCTACCGCAGCCGCGATGACCAGCAGCTGGGCAGTCACAGCCCCCGCCAGGGCTGGGATCGAACCCGCTGATCACCTCGTCATCTCGATCTTTTGCGGCACCAACGACCTGTCCGACACCACCACTGAAGGAGTCCCCATGCAGCAGCAGGAATCGCTGACCGACCTGATTCAGCAGCACCTCGAGAAGGCCACCGCAGCATCGAGCGGTCGCAGCGCTCACACCGTCTACGGCGGGCACGATCACGTCTTGCGCCAGACGCTGATCGCCCTCGCCTCAGGCAGCCGGCTCGAGGAGCACGAGAACCCTGGAGAGGCCACCCTTCAGGTGCTCCACGGCCAGGTGACGCTGGAGGCGGGCAGCGACCGTTGGGAGGGTTCGCCGGGTGACCTCATCGCCATCCCCGACAGCCGACACGCGTTGGAGGCGACAGCGGACTCCGTCGTACTGCTGACCGTCGGCAAGTCGCCCAACTGATTGCACCCTCACCTTGAGCGTGGTCATGGTCCGACGTCACAGCGTCACAGCGACGGTCGTACGGTGGGCGCAGACCTAGGGAGAGGTGTGCTCAATGACGGACTCGGACAAGATCAGCGTCTATCTGTTGGACGACCACGAAGTCGTTCGCCAGGGACTACGCGCGCTGCTGGAAGCAGCCGGCGACATCACGGTGGTGGGGGAATCCGGTTCCGCTGTGGAGGCGACGGCGCGGATTCCCGCGCTGCGCCCGCAGGTGGCGGTCCTGGACGGGCGGTTGCCGGACGGATCGGGGGTTGAGGTCTGTCGCAGCGTCCGCTCGATCGACCCCAGCATCGGGGCATTGATCTTGACCTCGTACGACGATGATGAGGCGCTGTTCGCAGCGATCATGGCGGGGGCCGCCGGCTACCTGCTCAAGGAGATCCGCGGAACGGATCTGGTTGAAGCCATCCGCCATGTGGCCCAGGGCGGTTCGCTGCTCGACCCCGCCCTCACGGCTCGGGTGCTCGACCGGGTGCGCAGTGGGCCGTCCGTCGCCCCCGAACTCGCAAGCCTGACCGAGCAGGAGTTGAAGCTCCTCGGCCACATCGCCGAAGGGCTGACGAATCGTCAGATCGGGGAGCAGATGTCGCTCGCCGAGAAGACGATCAAGAACTATGTGTCGAGCATTCTGGCGAAGTTGGGTCTGGAGCGGCGTACCCAGGCTGCCGTCCTGGCCTCGAAACTGCTCGACCCGGGCCCTGCATCGGCACGCTGAGGTAGTCCAGGTGAACCCGCCTTCGTCAGGCTCACTGCAGGGGAACGCGCCACAGGAACTGGGTGCCGCCGCCCTCGGCGGTCAGGCTGAGGGAGCCGCCGAGCTCTGAAGCGCGACGTCGAGAGTTGCGCAGACCGCTCTCGTCGCGCCGGGCGGGGAGCCCGATGCCGTCGTCGACCACGCTCAACGAAACCTCCTGGGACCCGGCCTTCACCTCGATCTCGGCGTGGTCGGCCAGCGCGTGGCGAGCGATGTTGGACACCGCTTCACGGAGGACCGCCAAAAGATGCTCGCCGGTCTCGGCTGGCACCGCGGTGTCGATGGGCCCCATGGTGCGAACGGTGGGGGTGAAACCCAGGACCGGTACGTACTCCTTGACCAGGGCCCGGATCTCGGTCCGCAACGAATGCGAGCGCGGTGTCTGCAGCTCGAAGATGGTGGTGCGGATGTCCTTGATGGTCAGGTCTAGGGCGTCGATGGTCTGATCGATGCGGTCCAGGACATCGGGACGGTCCGCGACCGAGCGGATCCCCTGTAGTTGCAGTCCGGTGGCGAAGAGCCGTTGGATCACCAGATCGTGCAGGTCCCGGGCGATGCGATCGCGGTCGGAGATCACAGCGAGGTCCAATCGATCTTGGATCGCCTGCGTTCGGTCGATGGCCAGAGCGGCCTGGTCGGCGAAAGACATCAGGAGCTCACGCTCTTCGTGTTCGTCCGGACGGTGCTCGTGGCGGAACAGGGCCACCAGAACCCCCGGCGCCGCCAGGTGCGCTCGAAGCGGGATCACGATCGCGCGTAGTTCGCCTCCCGGAAGTTCGATCGGTCCGACCCGACGCTCTTCGACCGTCAGATTGAGGATGATCTCAAGGTGTTCCTCGACCTGGTCAGCGGCCGGGCCGTCGGAGGCGATGACGGTTGCTGGCCCGTCGTCGGGCACCGCCAGCACCGCCGTCGCCTGTGCGCCGGCGATGGCCCGGGCGCTGGTGGTGATCAACTCCAGCGCTTGGTCCAACTTCACCGGCGGTTGCAGCGCATCGGCGAGTTGTGAGGACGCCTCCAACCACTGACGGCGTCGCTCGCTCAGGCCGAAGGAGCGTGCGTTGTCGATCACGAAGCCAGCCGCGCTGGCCAGCGCCTGCACCAAGCTCTCATCGGCGTCGGTGAACGAAATCCCCCCGCTCTTCTCGGTGAGGTAGAGGTTCCCGAAGACCGTGCCCCGGATCCGCACCGGCACGCCGAGAAAGGTATTCATCGAGGGGTGGTGGGCGGGGAACCCGTAGGACCGCGGATGCGCGCCGAGATCGTCGAGACGGATGGTCTCCGGCTCATCGATGAGGAGCTGAAGAATTCCTCGACCCCGCGGGAGATCACCGATCTTGGCTCGGGTCTTTTCGTCGATCCCAGTGGTGATGAAGTCCGCCAACTCGCCGTCGTCGCCGATGATGCCAAGCGCCCCGTAGGCGGCTCCGGTGAGTTCGGTGGCCGAGGTGACGATCCGGGTCAGGACGCTGTGCAGGTCGAGATCCGACGAGATCGCCATCACCGCATCGAGCAGTGCCCGGGCGGAGTCGGGAAGTTCGGGAAGGGTGTTGGGTTCGCTCACGTGCCCAGTGTGGACCGTGACCTCATCGAAGTTGGCGCCCGGTGATGTTCGTGAGCGGGAGTCGAAGATAAAGATGACGTGATCCTGACGCCCACGGGGGTGCTCCGGCCTCTTCGATCCGAGCGATGGTCTCCGCGTCGTCGACCCATTGACAGCGCCCGCGCACGACGACGCTCCAGCTGTAGTTCTTGTCACCGTCGATGTGGTCGACCTCGAAAGCAAGCACGGTGTTGCGACCGAAGGTCCCGAGCACGCTGTAGGGCGAAGTCCGGAAGACCAGATAGTCGTCGACGATCGAGTAGTTGATCGGCACAATGTGCGGCCCGTCGGCTGCGCACAACGCAACGCGGCCCACAACGCCTTTACGCACGAGTCGTGCGCAGGCCTCAGGTGCTAGTTCCATCAGAGCGGGCACGGGGAACTCCTTGGTCGGTGTGCCTCGATACTGCGCCCCGCAGCGCTGGCCGGGCAGGGTCGTTAGTCCCGGGTTCTCAGACCTCAGTCGGTTGTTGGTTCCACCGGTTGACGAAGAATCGTTCTCAGCTTCTCTGGGGCGACCCTCCGCGCGTCGTTGAGGTAGATCTCGTGATGTTTACCGGTCACCCGTAGGCCCGCTCGAGGAATGAACCGATCGTGCATCTCGGACAGCACGGCAGCCTCCGCGTCGTACGGCCCGATGTGCAGGGTCTGCACACAGCGGCCCTCCTCGACACGCTCTCGGCGGATCTTTTGCAGGCCGGTGGAGGGCGCCTTCTTCGCGGCCGCCAGCACCGCGTCGTCGGACATCTGCGGGGTGATCCAGTCCGGGAGCATGATCATCGCGCTCCAAGACCACTTCGACTTGTCTCTGACTGTCGTGAAGGCAGCCATGTCCGCAGCCCACCACAGAGCCTCCAGTGGTGGCACCACGTAGTCGCGGTTCAACTCACGCTTGCTGGTGAACTTGATCGTGTAGGCCACCAGGTAGAGCGTCTGGATCGCCTCGGCGAAGTCCGGTGCCGTGTTCGGGTCGCCGTACCCGTCGATCATGAGGTACTCCAGCGGCGGCACCTCCAGGATCCGGAATTCGCCGTGCTTGGCGTGGTAGCCGTCGAGGGACTTCTTGAAGTCGACCTTCATCTCACCAGTATTCACCCGGGCAGCGCGCGCCGCCATCGCCTCCCGGGGCACTAACCTGAGGCTGTGATTCCCTCTGCTGCTGCCCCCGCTGCCGGCCGCGTCGTACGAAAAGGTCTGGTGAGCCTGTGAACGCGCCAGCGATCCACGCTACCGAGGTGGGTGAGGTCGGCCCCCGAGTCGTCTTCTTGCACGGCCTGTTCGGGCAGGGCCGCAACTTCACCCAGATCGCGAAGGCGCTCACCCCGGACCTGAGGTCGGTTCTCGTCGACCTGCCTAACCACGGACGCTCCGCGTGGACTGATTCCATCGACTACAACGACCTGGCCGACGAGGTGGCGGGCTGGCTGAGGGCGACGTACGACGAGCCATTCCATCTGGTGGGGCATTCGATGGGCGGCAAGGTGGCGATGGCGTTGGCGCTGCGCCATCCGGATCTCGTGGATCGCTTAGTGGTGGTGGACATCTCGCCAGCACCCAGCGGTGGCGCGGGGGAGTTCGAGCACCTTCTGGACAGTCTGGTCGGGCTTGATCTCTCGGAGTTGGAGAGGAGAGGTGAGGCGGACGAGCAACTGGCGCAGCGCATCGGGGACGCGCGAGTGCGGGGGTTCTTGTTGCAGAACCTGCGCAGCACCGATGACGGATTCGCCTGGCAGGCGAACCTGCATCTGCTGCGCGACGAACTCTCCGTGATCGCCGGTTTCCCCACCTATGAGGAGACCTTCGATCACCCTGTGCTCTGGATCGCCGGCGAGTTGTCTGAATACGTCCTCCCTGAGCATGAGTCGCAGATGAGGGACCTGTTTCCGCGCACGCGCTTGGCCACCATCAAAGGGGCCGGGCACTGGGTGCACTCCGAGCAGCAGGAAGCCTTCATCAGCACCCTGCGGGTCTTTCTGCTGGCGGACCTGGATCGGTAGGCATGGAACCCTCCACGTTCGATCTGGGTCGTCAACGCGGCCGGGCGTCCCTGGAGCACCGCCTCGAACGATGGCGGACCAAACGGTGGCAGGTTGTGCAGTGCGCGATCGCCGCCGGTGTCGCCTGGTTCCTGGCGCAGACTCTTCTCGGTCACGACGTTCCGCTCTTCGCCTCGATCGCAGCCGTCGTCTGCCTGGGGACTTCCTACGCCCAACGGTTGCGCCGGGTCGCGGAGGTGACCGCCGGCGTGGCCATCGGCGTTCTCCTCGGCGACCTTCTGGTCGCGCAACTCGGGTCGGGCGCCTGGCAGATCGCGGTCGTGGTCGGGTTGGCCATGACCGCGGCCTTAATGCTGGACGCCGGCACCCTGTTCGTGAACCAGGCGGCCATCCAGTCGATTTTCGTCGCCGCCCTCATTCCCGGAACAGGGGAGTCCTTCACCCGGTGGAGTGACGCACTGGTCGGTGGCGGTGTGGCACTGGTTGCCGCCACAGTCGTGCCCGCCGCACCACTCCGGCGGCCCCGGGAGCAGGCGGCGCGCGTCTTGGACAAGGTGGCGGAACTACTTCGAGGGGCTGGCGACGTGATGGTCGACGGTGACGTGGAGCGCTCCTTGGACCTGTTGGCCGACGCTCGCTCCACTGACCACCTGATCCGCCAACTCCAGGCGGCGGCCGACGAAGGAATGGCCGTCGTGGCCTCCTCGCCGTTCCGGGTCCGGCACCGACCCGGAATCCGCCGGATGGCTGACCTGGTCGACCCACTCGATCGATCCTTGCGCAGTACGCGGGTCTTGGTTCGCCACGTGACCGTGGCGGCCTATCACCGCCGTGAGGTTCCCGGTTCCTACGCCCAACTTGCCAAGGAACTCGCGGACGCCGTGGAGGTGGCCGCCGGTGAGTTGCGGGAGAACCGGCAGGCTCTTGAGGCGCGCCCCGCCCTTCTGGCAGTCGGTTCGGGAACGGGCGCCGTCGAGCGTTC
>CBDTZB010000144.1:0-6391 GCA_965364795.1 uncultured Nocardioides sp. | reverse complement strand
GAAGTCGGCGGCGACCGCGGCGAGGTCGGCGGCGGCGCCCTGCCACGCGTCGTTGACCAGGTCGGCGCCCGCAGTGCATGCCGCCGCGGCCACCTCGGCCCGTCCTCGCCCGCCGTTCCTCACCGGTGATCTGACCCCGGCGCAGGGTCGCCTGGCGGGCGACGTCTCCCTGGCTGACCTGAAGACGTTCTTCAGCCACCCCGTGCGCACCTTCTGCCGCTCGCGTCTGGAGATCACCGCGCCCCTCGACCCCGAGGACGTGCTCGACGCGATCCCCATCGACCTGGACAACCTGGAGAAGTGGGGCGTCGGCGACCGGATCCTGCGTGAGGTGCTGTCGGGGGAGGATCCGCAGGCCGTGATGCTGGCCGAGCAACTGCGCGGCACGCTCCCTCCGGGACAACTCGGAGTCCGGTCCCTGACCGAGATCACCCTTGAGGTGCAGCGCCTGATGAACGCGACCGCAGCCCTGCGGGAGGGGCCTCGCCGGACCATCGATGTCGACGTCCCACTGCCGGACGGGCGCCGCGTGACCGGCACCGTGTCGGGGGTGTTCGGCGACCGGTTGCTCACCTTGGGCTACAGCAAACTCAAGCCGCGGCAACGGCTGACGGCCTGGATCGATCTGCTGGCCCTCTCCGCCGCCGAGCCGGACCGGAGCTGGACCTCCCACGCCGTGGGCAAGGAGAAGGCTGGTCCCAAGCGGGGGCTGGCCGGCCCCCTAGATCACCGGGCGACCGAGTGGCTGGCCGACCTCGTCGCTCTGCGCGACGAGGGTCTGCGCCGGCCGTTGCCTGCCCCGATCGCGACCACCTGCGCCTGGGCCGAGGCTCACCTCCAAGAGACCATGGGCAACGACCGTCCTCCCTCGCTGGCCGCAGCGCGGGCCTGGGTAACCGATCGGTTCAACACCTTCGGCATCACCAACGAGGACGACGACGCCTGGCACATCCAGGTCTATGGCCCAGACGCGCCCCTGGCCTGTCTGGAGGAGGCCGGACTCGGCGAGGTGGCCTGGCGGATCTGGGAGCCCCTGCTGACCCACGAGCGGGTGTCGCCCCTATGAGCCAGCCCGCACTTCCGGATCTGAACAGCGGTCCGAGCGACCGCTTCGAGATCACCGGTGATCTGCCCAGTGGCACCACCCTGCTCGAAGCAAGCGCAGGGACCGGCAAGACCTGGACTATCGGGTCGCTGGTCACGCGCTTCGTCGCCGAGCAGGGCGTGAGCCTGGAGAGCATGCTGGTGGTCACCTTCGGGCGCGCCGCTAGCCAGGAGCTCCGGGAGCGGGTCCGGGCCCAGCTGGTCGAAGCCGAGCGCTACCTCGCCGCCGAGGCGGTGCCGGTCCCGGAGGGGGCGCCCGAGCCGTCGATCCTGATCACCCACCTTCTGTCCTGTGACGCGACCGAGCGGGCCCTGCGGCACCGTCGGGTGGTGACGGCATTGGCCAGCTTCGACGCCGCCACGATCGCGACCACCCACCAGTTCTGTTCGATGGTGCTCGGTTCCCTCGGTGTCGCCGGAGACACCGATGCCCACGCTCATCTGGTCGAGGACCTCGAGGACCTGATGTCCGAGGTCGTCGACGACCTCTACCTACGGGCCTTCGCCCACGCCGAGAGTGCACCAGCCTTCACCTTCGACGAAGCCATGACCATCGCGCGCACTGCGGTGTCGGACCCGCAGGCCCACCTCGAGCCCAGCACCGATGAGCGCTTGACAACTTCGGGTCGGCGGGTCGCGTTCGCGAACGCTGTCCGCACCGAGATGGACCGGCGCAAGCGGCGCCTGGGGATTCTCTCCTACGACGATCTGCTCTCCCAGTTGGCCGCTGCGCTCGAGGCCCCGGATGCTCCGGCCCGGGCTCGGATGCGGCAACGCTGGCAGATTGTGTTGGTCGATGAGTTCCAAGACACGGACCCCGTCCAGTGGCAGGTCCTGGACCGGGCCTTCTCGGGTCACGCCACGATGGTGTTGATCGGTGACCCGAAACAGGCCATCTACGCCTTCCGGGGTGGCGACGTCACGACGTACCTCCAGGCCCGCGAGAAGGCCACGTCCGAGAAGACGTTGGCGGTCAACTTCCGCAGCGATCAGGCCCTGGTGGACGGACTCCAGACGATGATGTCCGGTGCCTCCTTGGGCGATCCGCGGATCCAGGTCCGTGACGTCACGGCCCATCACCAGGAGCGACGCCTCCAAGGCGCACCCCACCCTGACCCCTTCCGCCTACGCGTGGTGCGGCGTGACCAGTTCGGCAGGCGGGGGGTCAAGGGCCTCTTCGTCAACGAGACCCGGCCTCACATCGCCCAGGACCTGGCCCACGACATCCGTGAGCTGCTGACCTCTGGCGCGACCTTCGACGGTGAACCGCTGGCTCCTCGCGACGTGGCGGTGATCGCCTACGCGCACCGGGACCTCAGCGCGGCCCAGCGAGCACTCCGGGAGGTCGGGATCCCTGCGGTCATCGCTGGGGGCGGGAGCGTCTTCGGCACCGAGGCGGCCGTCCAATGGCTCGTCCTCCTCGAGGCGTTGGAGCAACCTCATCGCGCGCCCCGGGTGCGGAGTGCGGCCTTGACCTGCTTCGTCGGGAACAGCGCCCGCGACCTCGACGAGGGTGGAGCGGGCGCCGCGAGTGCCGACGACCTGACCGACCGGGTGGCGGACCAGATGCGTGCCTGGGCCGAGGTCTTCGCTCAACGAGGCGTGGCGGCCGTCCTTGAGATGGCCTCGTCGGCCGGTCTTCCGGGCCGGGTCCTCGCCGAGGTGGGAGGCGAGCGACTCCTCACCGACCTGCGCCACGTGGGCGAGGTACTCCATGAGATCGCGCTCACCGAGCGGCTCGGTCTGGTCGCGCTCGTGGCGTGGCTGCGGGGTCAGATAGCCGAAGGCCGAGACGGCCGCGGCACCGAGCGCACGCGCCGACTCGACTCTGATGCTGCCGCGGTCCAACTCGTCACGATTCACGCCAGCAAGGGCCTCGAATACGCAGTCGTCTACCTGCCGTCACTCGCCGACCGCAACGTCGGCAAGCCGCGCACTCCGCTCTTCCATGACGAGGAGGGTCAGCGCTGTCTTGACGTCGGGGGACCTGGCGGTGGGCAGTGGTCCACCTCGGTCGAGCGATGGCGTGCTGAGGAAGCCGGCGAGTGGCTGCGGCTGCTCTACGTAGCGCTCACCCGGGCCAAGTGCCAGGTCATCTGCTGGTGGGCACCGACCAGCAACACCCCCGCTTCCCCGCTGCAGCGGATGCTGATCGGTCGAGCCCCGGGGTTGGCGGAGGTGCCCGAGGAGGTGGCGCTGAAGTCGGATGACGACGTCGCCACGTTCCTTACCCGGTGGCGCGAGTCCGGTGGGCCGACACCCGAGTTGGCCGTGCCAGCCCCGTTGGGCGCCGAGCCCGAGGCGCCGCCGTCGCCTCACCTGCAGGCTCGTCCCTTCACCCGGGGGGTGGATGTCACCTGGCGGCGGACGTCCTACTCCTCCCTCACTGCGCGGCCGGACTACACCGCTGCCTCTGCCATGGGCGAGATAACGCCGACGAGTGAGCCGGAGATGACCGGCAAGGACGACGAGGCGACTACGGCCCAGATCGTGTCCGCCGACACGGCGCCACGACCCGCGCAGCAAGTGCCGTCCCCGATGGCTGATCTGCCGCTCGGAGCGACGTTCGGCTCTCTGGTTCACGCCGTCCTCGAGCACGCCGACCCCGATGCTCCAGACCTACGGGCGGAGTTGCTCGGCCACATCGATGAACAGCGTGTCTGGTGGCCGGTGGAGCTGGATCCCGAGCACCTGGCCGAGGCCCTGATCCAGGTGTGTGACTCCCCGTTGGGACCGTTGGTCGGCCGGACCCTGCGCCAAATCCCACTACGGGACCGCCTGCGCGAACTCGACTTCGAGTTACCGCTGGCCGGGGGTGACCTGGCCAGCCCGGTGCAGGGCGACGGGCCGATGTTGCGTGACCTCGCCGACCTGCTGCGTGAGCACCTGCCGGCGGGCGACCCGGTGCGCGGCTACGCAGAAGCGCTGAGCGATCCCCAGCTCGGCGCCCAGGCGCTCCGGGGGTACCTCACCGGTTCGGTCGACGTGGTGCTGCGGGTCCCAGGACCGGAGGGTCCGACGTACGTCGTGGTCGACTACAAGACCAACTGGTTGGGATCGCGCGAGGACCCGCTGACCGCCGACTCCTACCGGCCGGAGGCTCTCGACGAGGCGATGGTGCACTCCGACTACCCCCTTCAGGCGCTCCTCTACGCCGTGGTCCTGCACCGGTTCCTACGGTGGCGCCAACCTGGCTACGACCCCAACGTGCACCTCGGTGGGGTGCTCTACCTCTACCTCCGCGGGATGTGCGGACCCCAGACACCGCTGGTGGAGGGCCGACCGTGCGGAATCTTCCAGTGGCAGCCTCCGGTGGCCCTGGTCGAGGCCGTCTCGGATCTGTTGGACGGAGCGGCGCCTCGATGACCGAGATCTTCGAACCCACCGGGCCACTGGACTGGCGACTCAGCGGCTCCGCCGTGGGTGCCCTCGCTGAGTTGAACCAGGCGGGCCTCATCGAGTCCTCTGACATCCACGTGGCCAGGCGGATCGCCGAACTCGGTGAGGAACCCGACCCCCGGGTCCATCTCGCGGTCGCTCTCACGGTGCGGGCGGTGCGCCACGGCTCGGTCTGTCTCGATCTGCGAGCGGCCCCCGCTTTGGCTCCCGAGGTCGTCCCCACCGGCGGCTGGCCGGAACCCGAGGCCTGGGTGGAGGCGGTGCGCACCTCACCCCTGGTGGCCCAAGGGGTGCTGCGCTGGGAGCACGATCTGCTCTACCTCGACCGTTACCACCAACAGGAGAAGCAGGTCAGCGATGACCTGATGGCGCGCGACGCAGGGGCGCCGCCCGCGGTCGACGAGGCGCGCTTACAGGCTGCGGTCGAGCGACTGGTCGTCGGACGGCTCAGCGCCGAGCAGTCGGAGGCGGCTCAGCGCTGCGTGCGGCAGCGCACCACCGTGCTGACCGGTGGGCCCGGCACCGGGAAGACCACCATCGTGGCGCGAATCCTGGCGTTGATCGCCGATCAGACGGCCTCGAGTGGTCGGCCCGTCTCGGTGGCGTTGGCCGCCCCCACCGGCAAGGCCGCCGCCCGGCTGAATGAAGCGATCACCGCCGAGTTGGCCGTGGCCCCCGAGGTGGATCCCGCGTCGCTAGGTGCGGTGGAGTCGATGACCCTCCACCGACTACTCGGGTGGCGGCCCGACAACACCACTCGCTTCAGGCATCATCGAGGCAACCGGCTCAAGCACGATGTGATCGTGGTCGACGAATGCTCCATGGTCGACCTGACCATGATGGCCCGGCTGTTGGAAGCGGTTCGCCCCGATGCTCGGCTGATCCTCGTGGGGGACCGGCGCCAACTCACCTCGGTGGGAGCCGGGGCGGTGCTCGACGACATCGTGCGCGGCTACGCCGACGCGGCCTCCTCGCCGGTCGTGGAGTTGACCCACAACTATCGGTCCACCGAGGACATCAAACGTCTGGCGGAAGCCTTGCGGCACGGCGACGCCGAGGAGGTGCTCGCCGCCCTGCGGGTCAGCTCGACCGAGGTCGAGTTCGTGGAGACCGAGGACCCTGCCGCTGCACTGGAGAGCGAATGCCTGGCCTCGGCGACGGCCATCCAATCCGCTGCGCTGGACGGTCGGGCCGCGGACGCGTTGACCGCGCTGGGTCGTCACCGACTGCTGTGCGCCCACCGCGAAGGGCCCTACGGCGTTCGGCAGTGGAACCGCAGGGTCGAGGAGTGGCTGGCGGCGGCCCCCGGTCAACCCGTCGGCTCGCTCGCGGGCCCGTGGTACGCCGGCCGACCCCTGCTGGTCACCACCAACGACCACACCCTGCAGATCTACAACGGGGAGACCGGGGTGGTCGTCGCGGGAGACGACGGCCGGATCCGGGCCTGGATCGACGGTGCTGACGGGGTGCGCGACTTCGCTCCCGGGCGCCTGGACGCCATCGAGACCATGCACGCGATGACGATCCATAAAAGCCAGGGCAGCCAGGCCGAGCGGGTCACGGTGCTGCTGCCGGACGCTGACTCACGTCTGCTGACGCGAGAGTTGTTCTACACCGCCGTGACGCGGGCCGAACGGTTCGTTCGGATCGTCGGCACGGAGGCGGCGGTCCGCGCAGCGGTGGCCACCCGCGCCCGTCGGGCGACCGGGCTTCCGTTACGGCTGGCCGGCGAACGTCACTCCTGACGTTCATCAGCCCGCAACATCAGGGGGTTAACCTGCTCGGGTGTCCTCCTTCTTGCTGCGTGTCGAGATTCCCGACGTCCCTGGCTCCCTAGGGCTGTTGGCTTCCGCGATCGGTGAGGTCGGCGGAGACATCGAGGCGATCG
>CBDTZB010000143.1:0-6470 GCA_965364795.1 uncultured Nocardioides sp. | reverse complement strand
GACGTCATCCTGGGAGGTGCCGCATGAACCGGCCGACCACACACCTGATCAAGCGTTTCACCTTGCCCCTGGCCGCTGCTGCGGTTGCCGGGGCCATGCTCCCGTGGGGCGCCGGTGGCGCAGCTGCCGCAGTCTCCCCGGCCCCCATCGCGGAGGAGCCCGCCTTCAGCGGGTACGCCGCCGACTCCTGGGGCGCCCCGGTGCAGATGGAGTTCTACGAACCCACCATCCCGATCCCGAACGAGCCGCAGGCCGAGATCGAGTACGGCTACACCAAGGCCAGCGCCGACACGGGCAGCTCGAAGGGTCGCGCCAGCTACCTGTGGCCCGGTGCGCCGGTCGGTGAAGGCTTCAAGACCTTCATTGAACAGATCGGTCTGCCCTCCGCCCTCGGCGAGAACGGCTACCCGGCGCAGGTGAACTCCAACCACCCGGCCGGCCCGGACTTCGAGTCCAACGAGCCGCTCCCCGGCTCAGTGATGCGCACCGGTGCCGCAGCCGAGAAGACGTTCGCTGAGGCAAGCTTCTCCGCTGACAACGAAGCGCAGGACCGCGAAGACGGCGGCGACAAGGGCGAAGGCGGTGGCGATGGCCCGGGCCTCCCCGAGATCCCCGGCCTGCCGGGCGCGCTCACCGGTGGCCTCAACTCCAGCCTCAACGCCGTGCTGTCGGGCTCATCCGGCTCGGCTAACACCGCCGGACCGGGCATTCCGCCCGAGCTCGCCGCACTGGTCGACTTTGGTGGCTACACCTCGGTCTCCAAGACCACCTACAACCCCAACCTGGCCTTCTCCACCGCACGAGCGTCGGTCTCCGACATCACGCTGCTGGGCGGCGTCATCACCTTGGACGGCATCAAGGTCAAGGCGACCACGAAGAGCAACGGCAAGTTGGGTGAGCCCTCGGGTTCGGTCGAGTTCGGCACCCTCAACGTCGCCGGCCAGAAGTTCACCATGGGCGACAAGGGCTTCGAGGCCAGCGGTCAGCAGACCCCGATCCCCGGCCTCCCCGATGACGCCGCGAAGGCGCTGACCCGCCTGGGCGTGACGGTCAAGGTGCCGCAGCCTGAATACACCAAGGACGGCGCGGCCGCCACGGCCGTCGTCGAGGGCCTCGTCTTCGACATCGACACCAAGCAGCTGAAGTCGCAACTATCCGCGCTGCCCCTGGGTCAGATCGTCGACGGGATCCCCGGCGAAGCCGGAGAGCTCAAGAGCTTCCTGCAGACGGCCACAAACTTCTCGCCACGCATCGTGGTCACTCTGGGTGCCGCACAGGCTTCCGTGGAGACCGTCCAGCCCTTCGAGCTCCCGCCGGTGGAGACTCCGGAGGAGCCTGAGGAGGAGACTGGCGAGGAAGAAGCCGCTGCCGCAGGTGGTGGCAGCAGCAGCGCTGGTGGAGGCCTCGCCGGCGGCTCGTCCGGTGCGCCCCTCTCGAGCGGCGTACCCACTGACACGAGTGCGGCTCCCTCGACCGATCTGGTCGACACCACCCCGCTGTCTGCGACCCCGGGTCTCCCGCCACTCTTCTCGATCCCCGGAGCCCTGCTGTTCGGTGGCCTCGCCGGAGCGGCCCTGCTTGGCAGCTACCTCCGTCGACTGGGCGCTCTGGCGCTCGGTGGCGGCTCATCCTGTTCCCACGGCCTCGACACTGGCCTGCCCGACCTGCGAAAGGCCTGATTCATGACAACGACCGCTGAGACGAACAGCAACGCACCCGCCAGCGGAAGCCGGATGGGCTCCGGTGGCGCCCTGCCTCGCGCAGGGGCCCGCTCGGGCTCCTCAGGTGCCGCGCCGCTAAAGGACAACTACGCGGCTCTGCTGCAGGTCGTCCTCTTCTGGGCTGGCGCCATCTTGATGCCGTTGGGCCTGGTGGTCATTGCTCTGGGTTACTACGGGGTGGCCAACTCGGTCTTCGACTTCGAGCGTGATGCCTACGCCTTCTCCGGTGGTTTCTTCGGGCTCGGATTGACCTTCACCGGTGGCTTCTTGTACTTCGGTGCCTGGCTGGCGCGGATCGCCTCGGACGGACGGGAGTCCAATAAGCGCTTGGCCGACACGTTGCTGATGCTGGCCGACGTCACCTCCCGCGCCGCCGCGTTGAACGACCGCGGCACGGACACCTCGGCGCTGCCCGTGCTGGCCGGTGACGGTACGACGATCCACCGGCGGGACTGCTCGCTGATCGCGCACCGCAGCGACCTCAAGCCGGCGGGGGACCAGCCCGGCTTGACCACCTGCCGGGTCTGCAAGCCCTGAACTGGATCGACTAGAACACGTTCTAGTTGATGTTGCTAGAGTCGGCGGCGCGCCCACCGGCGCCCACCAACTCCAGGAGCACCCATGACTGAATCCACTCCCGCCAACGGGCGCATCGTCATCGTGACCGGCGCTGCGTCCGGCGTCGGCTATGCCACGGCGGAGTTGTTCCGCGACCTCGGTGACACGGTCTTCGGGCTCGACATCAACCCCGGTGCGCCTGAAGGCGTCACCTACGTGCAGTGCAACGTCGCTGATCGGGCGTCGGTCGACGCCGCGATCGAGACCTGCGCGCAGCACGACCGGATCGACGTGTTGGCCAATGTGGCAGGGGTGGTTCAGTTCGGACGCTTCGAGAAGATCGGGATGGACGAGTTGGATCGGGTCCTCGCGGTCAACCTCAAGGGTCCGTTCATGATGATCCAGGCGGCGTTGCCGTGGCTGAAGAAGTCGCAGGGCAACGTCGTGAACATCTCCTCGGTGGCCGGGAACGTCTCGCAGCCCTACGCGACGGCGTACGCCTCGTCCAAGGGCGGCCTGACCATGCTGACCAAGGCCCTGGCGCTGGAACTCTCCGAGGTCAATGTGCGGGTCAACGCGATCTGCCCCGGCACGATCGACACTCCGATGGTGCACAGTGTCGCTGCTACCTACCCCGATGACTTGAACGCGCGCATCTCCGAGCGCCTGTTGATGTACCTACCTGGCAAGGCGATCTCCCCGGCGGAGATCGGTTCGGCCATCGTCTACCTCGCCTCAAAAGAGGCCCGGATGATCACCGGTGCTGTCCTCGCCTTCGATGGCGGGATGAGTTGATCCGAAGCGACCGCTAGGATCTGCGCTGCGCCTTGGCGCACGCCGCGTTAGCTCAGATGGCAGAGCATCGCTCTTGTAAAGCGAATGTCGAGAGTTCGATTCTCTCACGCGGCTCTCCTCGCCTCGTTGGGCCGAATCAGGCGCTGGCCCGCAGGCTCCTATGCTCGACCCCATGGCAACCGCATTCTTCCTCGCCGGGATCGGCCGCTCCGGAACGACTGCCTTGGCGACGGTCTTCGCAGCACACCCCGACATCGTGTTGGGGGTCGAGCGGTTCAAGAAGCTGTGGGGGGACCGCATCCTCGAACACACCCCGGACCTCTTGGCTGACCGCGATAAGTTCTTCGACTTCAGCGACGGGCACACCAACCTCACGCCCGATTCCTCGCCGCGTTGGGCCGAGCACTACAGGCGGATGAGCGAGAAGTGGGATCAGGCACGCTACGTCGGCGACAAGATGACCACGGCTCGACCCCAACAACTGTGGAAGAACCACCCCGACGCGCGCTTCGTGTTCATCGTTCGCGACGTGCATGGGGTCGCCAACTCCTGGGACACCCGGGCCCGCAACCCCAGCGACAAGCACTGGCCCGAGACCGCCGACGGAGCACGGGCGGCAAACCAGTGGAACATCCAGGTCGGCCGGATGCGACGTGCGGTGCGGGAACGGCCCGAGCAGGCTGCGATCGTCGAGTACGCCGACTTCTTCGGCGATCCTGAGGGCCGCGCCTTCGGATCCGCCCTCAACTGGCTGGGCCTGGAACGCGAACCTGACACCGACTGCGAGTTCGCCAGCGCCCACCGCCAATACGTCAACAAGATCGCCGACAAACCCAGCAACCTGTCATCGCAAACGGTGGCCGAGGTGGATGAGCGGGCTGATCAGGACCTGTGGCGGGACGTTCAAGGCCTCGCTCTCTGAGTCACCGCAGGGAGCGGACGGTGAATCTCTCGGGCGGGTTGGCGATCGCCTCCTGGGCGGCGATCAACTGAATCTCGCGTGTTCCGGCGGCGACGGTCGCCTCCAGCACTGCGAAGACCGATGCAGTGGTCGCGGCCAGCGCCGTGGCCGGCGAGCCCGAGGTGTTCAGGTGGGCCAGATAGAGCGCTGCAGTGAGATCGCCGCAGCCGTTAGGAGTCATCGGCAGCAGGGGAGTGGTGATCGCCCACGCGCCCTCGTCCGACACCGCGACGACATCGAGGGACCCGGCGGCCACGTCGTCGTGGATCACCGAGGTGACCAACATGTGCCGTGGACCACGTTCGCGGACCACCTCGATCGCGGCCAGGACTTCGTCCATCGTCGTGGTCTGGGTGCCAGCGAGGAAGTCCAACTCGAAGTGGTTGGGGGTAACGATGTCGGCTCGCGGGACGACCTCGTCGCGCATGAACTCGGGGATGCCGGGTCGAACGAACATGCCTCGACCCACGTCGCCCATCACCGGGTCGCAGCAATAGAGCGCAGCAGGGTTGGCTGCCTTCACGGTGGCCACCGCCTCGAGGATCACCGCTCCTACTGCCGCGTCTCCCTGGTAGCCCGACAGCACCGCATCACAGGTCGGGAAGACCCCACGGTCGCCGATCCCGGCAATGACCTCCGCGACATCACTCGCCGCCAAGAGCGGACCACGCCACTGGCCGTAGCCGGTGTGGTTGGAGAAGTTCACTGTGTTGACCGGCCACACCTCATGCCCCAAGCGTTGCAGCGGGAAGGTGGCGGCGGAGTTTCCGACGTGGCCGTAGGCCACAGCGGACTGGATCGAGAGGATCTGCACGTCTTGATCCTCGCAGGGTGGGACGGATGGCCGCATCGTGGGATGGAAGGGTGTACGCGGCAAAGTAGAACGCGTTACAGTTTCACCTCGACGGTGCCTCACATCACGCGGCGCCATGAGCGGAGGATCAAAGAGCATGGCCAAGCGCGAGGCGTACAAGAACGAGGCGGACTACGTCGTCGTCGGGTCCGGGAGCTCAGGAGCGGCCATCGCCGGTCGACTGGCTCAATCGGGAGCCAGCGTGATCGTGCTCGAGGCCGGCAAGTCCGACGAACAGTTCCTGGTGAAGAAGCCCGGGATGATCGGCCCGATGCACGCGGTGCCGCAGATCAAGAAGACCGTCGACTGGGGCTATTACACGGTGCCGCAGAAGCACCTGCTCGATCGCAACCTCCCCGTCCCCCGCGGCAAGGTCGTTGGTGGTTCGAGTTCGATCAACGGCATGGTCTACGTGCGCGGCAACCGCGCCAACTTCGACTCCTGGGCCGCCGAGGGCAACGAGGGCTGGGACGCCGACACGGTCAACGCGGCATACCAGCGCATGGAGGACTTCGAAGGGGGCGCCGACGACTACCGCGGCGTGGGCGGGCCGATCAAGGTCACCCGCAACAAGTTCCCGCAGGAAGGATCGCTGCAGTTCGTGCAGGCGACCGCGGAGACCCTCGGCGTCGACGTCCTCGACGACTACAACGGGGCCTCGCAGGAGGGGATCAGCCGGATGCAGCAGAACGCTGCTGACGGTCTGCGCTACAGCGCATCGCGGGGCTACATCCACAACCTCGACGTCCCGACCCTGCAACTGCAGTCCCAAGTGCTCGTCACCAAGGTCAACATCGAGAACGGTCGTGCCACCGGCGTCCAGGTGCAGGACAAGAAGGGCGGCACCCGCACGATCCGGGCCGCCAAAGAGGTCATCCTCTCAGCCGGCTTCATCGGGTCCGCCCAGATCCTGATGCTTTCCGGGATCGGTCACGCACAGCACCTGCGCGAGCAGGGCATCGAGTGCCTAGCGGACCTGCCCGTGGGCGACAACCTGCACGACCACCTGTTCCACGCCATGACGTTCCACTGCGACACCTCCACCCACAAGGGGAACGCGGCGTTCTTCGCCAAGGGGGTCGCGAAGGAGGTCATGCGCCCGGGGACCACCTTCTTGGCGAACTCGGTCTTCGAGGCGGTGGGCTTCGTGCGCACCTCGCTGGCCACCGACGTGCCCGACCTGCAACTGCACCTGCTGCCCTGGGCTTACGTGTCGCCCAACCAGGACGCACCGGTGCGCCACGATGTGGATCCACGCACCGCGTTGACGGTGCTGTCCACGCTGATCTACCCCCGCAGTCGCGGGACGTTGCGGCTGGCGTCGGCAGACCCGACGGCCACCCCGCTGATCGACCCCGCCTACCTGGCTGAGACCGGCGACCTTGATGTGTTGACCGAGGGCTCGGAGATGATCCGCGAGATCATGGCCAACAAGGCTTTCGGTGGCTCGATCAAGAGCGAGATCCACCCGGGCCGCGACATCCGCGGTCAGCACCTGCGTGACGAGATCCTCAACCGGGCGACCTCGGTCTACCACGGAGTGGGCACCTGTCGGATGGGCGTGGATGAACTCGCCGTTGTC
>CBDTZB010000142.1:0-6545 GCA_965364795.1 uncultured Nocardioides sp. | reverse complement strand
CCCCCCCGGCACCGCCCCGGAGCGCAGTGCAAGCGCGGATGCCCTGCTGGACTACGTCGCCGCCGTGGTGACGCACTTCAAGGGGCGGCTCGATTCTCTCGACGTCGTCAACGAGCCGTTCGACGTCGACCAGGGAACCAGCCTGCAGGAGAACATCTGGTACCGCGTTTTCGGACCCAGCTACCCAGCGGTCGTTTCCCAGGCCGTCCACGACGCCGATCCCGACGTCAAGCAGTACATCAACGAGAACGGGGCCGATGTACCGGGGCGCCGCCAAGACGCCTTGCTAAAGCTCGTGCTCGACACCAATGAGCTTGGCGGACACATCTACGGCGTCGGTCTCCAGGCCCACATCTACGACCTCGAGACCGACGCAATCCCCGCCGACGATCTCACCGAATCGCTCGAACTCTTCGAGGACGCCGGGCTTCACGTCCGCATCTCGGAGAACGACGTCACGGACGACCAGGGGACTGACGCCCAGGCGGAGCAGTACGCCACGGTGCTGGCCGCCTGTCTGCGCTCGCATGCCTGCGTCTCCTACACGACTTGGGGCGTGGATGATCGCTACGACTGGTGGATCGACGAAGACGGCGGCCTGCAACAGGGCCACGACTACCTCTTCGACCATGGGCGGCCAACGCTCGCGTACGAAGCCATGAAGCGTGTCCTGGGCGGCTGATCATCGGGTCGCAGGCGAGTGTCTCCCCGCAGGAAGGCATGAACCCGCAACCGCATCAGCACGCGCACCAGCCACGTCGGCGACACCAAGCGTGCCACCGGCCCCACTCCACGCATCTCGCAGTGCAGGGCCGGTACCGCACCGTTGCCACCCCGCCGGTGACGAGCGACACCGGGCATGACCCCACCCCCTCACCCCCCCGTGAGGCTGGCCCTCGCACATTTTGTGGTCAGAATGTCGCTCCTACCTCACTAGTGCAGGCTCTGACCTGCTTTGATCCATGCCTCAGGAACTGATCTGGCGGCTTCGGCGGCCAGGAGCGCTTGAGAGTGTTCGTTCTTCGGCATATTCCAAAGTCGGAAATGCCGCCTCATGGTGTCCCGCGCTCACGGTGGCGATCAGGATACGGATCTGATCTGGCCCCAGGGCCATGTGCACGCGCCAATGGATGTGCGCAGTCACCATGCAAGACGCAAATCCCAGCAGGTCAGCAATGTCAGAAGAATCCCCTAGTTAGCCAGTGCTGTGGCGGAGACGGTTTGATCCATCGAGCGGCAATATTCTTTCTGGAACCATCACCGGCGTTGCTGGATATGGCTATGGTGACGCCAAACGAGACCTCTCCGGTCCTCGACCCAGCCACTAGGAGGGTCATGACTTCGCCTACCAGTCCGTCGCCTGACTCGATGCCCCTCCAAGACAAAAACGACACCAGCAACGATGATCCAGACCGCATCTGCGACGCAGTGCTGCTACAGCAGATCCGGGCGGGACAGAGCGAGGCCTGGGAGATCGTGATTCGCCGTTACGAACGTCTGGTGTACAGCGTCGCGCGTCGCAATGGGCTGTCCCCGATGGACGCGATGGACGTCACCCAGAACACGTTCACCATTTTCTTGGAGTCGCACACGACGCTGCGTTCCCATAAGAGTCTGGCGTGGTGGCTGATGACGGTGGCTCGTCGCCAGTCTTGGCGGGCTCGCAACCGGGCTCGCCGGGAGGACCTGGTGGCGGAGGTGACTCCCGCGTGGGAGGAGCCTGGTATTGACTGGGAGCAGGCATTCTCGGTACACGCGGCGCTTGACCGGCTGGGCGGTCCCTGCCGGGAACTACTCATCGCGCTGTACTTTGACCCGCGCGAGCCCACCTATGGCGCGATTGCACGCCAGTTGGGGCGTTCGATCGGTGGGATCGGGCCGATGCGGGCGCGGTGCCTGGCGCGACTGCGTACTTTGCTCGAGGACATCGAATGGACCTGAATCCGCTATCTCGCCACCACCGTTTGGGCGCCGTCATGGACTGGGTTTGTGGCCGTGTCGGCGACCTCGAGGTCCAGCGAGAGTTCACCGAGGCAGCACTTCATGACGCCGAGCTACGCACCGACATCGAATGGGCACTGAGGCTGCGCCAGAGCGCAACAGACCTGCCACTGCTCGACCCGCCCCCGCTGCTGCGGCAGAGACTGCGTCAGCAATTCCGGCACTGGGCCAGCGCGCAGGACCTTCCCGAACCGTCCGTGCTGGAGCTCTCTGCGACGCTGGTGTTCGACTCCCGGCAGGACCGCCTCGCGGTCGGGATGCGCGGGACCGGCCCCCACGACGGGACCATACACCTGGTCTGGCGCACCGAGATTGCTGAACTTGTGGTTCAGGCCCGACGTCAGGACAGCGGGCTGGTCCACCTTGACGGGCAGGTCCTGCTGGCCCACTCCACCTCGGCGCCGGTCTTCGAGGTGAGCGTCCACGGCCCGGGCATCGCTGTTCGGGCCATCGATGGCGACGTCTTGGGGCGCTTCCATACGCGAGTCCCGGACACCGTCAATCAGTTGGTCCTCACGAACGGGGAACTGACCCTGTACGCGCCGCTTGATCTGGCGGACCGGTGAGCGCCAACGGCCCGACTGGGCGGTCATTTGAGAGTATTCTGCGGCGCCTGGGTGACGCCGATGACGCCACGGCGCTGACCGTGCTGCGCCAGGAAGGTCTGGCTGACCAGTCCGGCCTGACTCGGGTGCTGGACCACGCCGAGGTTCTGGTGCACCGAGACCCGGAGGTGGCCCATCGGCTGGTCATGGTCTGCGATCAAGCGGCCCAGCCGGCAAGCCTGACCGGGATCCTTGCCCGGGCCCGATACCAGCGCGCTCAAATTCTTGCCGAGCGAGACGATCTCGAGGCAGCGATGGAGCTGATTACCCAAGCACGACAGCTGTGGCTGGAGTCCGGGAACGTTCTCGGTGCACTGCGCACCAACGTCGGACTTATGCAGGTGCTGGACGACCTCGGCCAACCAGAGGTCGCGGTGCAGGTTGGTGACAAGCTCATCACCGCCCTCGATGCGCTCCCCCCAGACACTGACCGCCACCTGATTGATCAGGTTCGCGCGCATGCTACCGAGAACCTCGGCGTCGCCTATGGTTTCACTGGCCAGCACACCCTCGCTCTAGAAAACTACGACCTTGCTGAGCAGGCATACCTGCGCCTGGGCATGCTCACCGAGAGCGCGCGGTCCCGTGCCAACCGTGGCGTGGAGCTGATGGCTCTCGGCCGGCTCCGCGAGGGCTTGTCCGACCTGCTGCGCGCCGAGAAGACGTTCACCGCCACTGGCGATGACCTCTTCGCGGCACAGTGCCGTGGTGAGGCAGCCGGAGCTCACCGCCAGCTTGGCGAGTTCGCCCAAGCTTTGGAACTGCTGGAACAGGCGCGGCAAACCCTGCACCACCTCGGTGCCGCGGTGGAAGCGGACCGGCTGCAACTTACCTTGGCCGAGACTTATCTTGACGCGGGATTGTGGAGCGAGGCCAACACGGCAGCCAACGCGGCTGTCACCTCCGCCACCCGCGCTGGCCGGGCCCACGACGCCGCCATGGGCAACTACCTGGCGGCGCTCAGCGACCTCGCGCGGGGCCACCCCAGAAACGCCAGTCGCAGCGTGGCTGCGGCCGAGGCGCTGTTCACTGATGTCGGTGACAGGCAGTATGCCGCCCGCGCACGACTCGCCCGGGCCGAAGCGCAGTTACGGACCGGGGACACCGACCAGGCACGAGAGCTCCTCCACCAGTGCGTCGAAGAGCTCCGCCTGGGCGGATGGACCATCCCTTTGGCCTGCGGGTACCTGCACCAAACCGACGTGGCCGAGAGTCTCGACATCGCCCAGGACCGCCTGAGCATGGCTGCACCACTCGTCGACAAACTTGGCATGCCCGAACTGACCTACCAGTATCAGCTGCGCGCTGGGAAGATGAACCTCGAGCATGCCCGCCCAGACGCAGCCGAAAGGAACTTCCGACGCGCTATCACAGCCCTGGGGGACGTCACCGGAAACCTGCCGGATCATGTGCTGCGCACCGCGTTTCGCGCCGACCGGTTTACCGCTCACAACGAACTCGTCAAACTACTCGTCAACCGAGGACGCGACATCGACATCCTCGAAGCATCCCGCGTAGCCGACGCAGCGAAGGTACAGACACTGACCGAACTCCGCTCCCGTTCGCGGACCAATTCCGAGCGGCCCGTCGACGAGGAAATCATCGCCGCCTCGGCCGAACTCTCCGCGACCTACCAGGCACTACACCGCGAAGAACTCCCGGCGGCCCGCGACGAACTGACTCGGAGGGCCGAACTGCTGGAGCAACAGGTCACCGTTCTGCGCCTACGCCACCATCACTCCCACCTCCCCGGCAGTGCCGATACCGACCGGCGAGAGACACCATCGGACATCATCCTGCCCGCGAGCCAGCGACCCCCCGTACTGGCATTCCATGCAACCGAAGAAGACATCATCGTCTTCGTCACCGTCAACGCCAAGACCAGCGCTCACCGACTACCCGGCGCTTTCGCCCACGTGCACGATCTGCTCGACGCGTTGAAAGACCAGTGGAGCCGCTACGCACTGGGACTTGGCCTGGCCCTGACGCACCGTGACTCCCTGCTGAGCACCACCCAAGACATCCTGGCCTCGTTGCACACTCTGCTGATCGAGCCCGTGCAGCACCTCATTGACCCCACCCATGAACAGCTGTGGATCGTCCCGCATGCGCGAATGGGGCCCGTTCCCTTTCACGCCCTGTTCGACGGACGCCACTACCTGCTCGAGAAATGGGCGATCACGTTGGCCCCGACCAGTGACACCCGCCCCACCGCGGCAACGTCAACGATTGACACCGGCCCATCCGTGGTGGTCGCTGTCGCCGATCCGTACGCCCCCGCCGTGAGCCGAGAAGCGCTCCTCATCGCCAAGCTCCTCCCGCACGCCGTGGTGCTCGTGGACGAGCAGGCCACCACCACGGCGTTCATCGCCGCCAGTGCTGGCGCCAAGCTGATCCATCTCGCCAGCCACGGAGTGCACCGCGCCAGCAGCCCCTTGTTCTCCAGGTTGCGGTTCGCCGACCGGTGGATGACCTCCGCTGAGATCATCGACCTCGATCTCACCGGGGCGCTGGTCACCCTCAGCGCCTGTGAAACCGGAGCACACGATCGGGCCGCCGAACCGATCGGACTGGGCTGGGCGTTCCTCGCCGCCGGCGCTGCCGGTGTCGTGGTCAGCACGTGGGAGGTGCACGACGAGGCCACCCTCACCCTGATGAGTGAGCTCTACCGACTCCTCGCCGCCGGGTCCCCTCCGGCGCAGGCTCTGCGCGACGCCCAGGTGCACACCGCCGAGGACTACCCCCATCCGTTCTACTGGGCCCCCTTCAGTTACGTCACCAGTCCACTCACCACCAGGAGTACCCACCCATGACCACAACTAGAGCTCGGCTCATCCTCACCGTCCTGGTCACCACTCTCATCGGCACCACCGGCGCCCTGCCCGGCCACGCGGAGGAACCTGCCTCGAGCGAAGACAAGAGGGTCGTGATCCGGCTGGAGGGCTCGGCCTCGATCAATGAGGTCACCGCCGCCTTCCCCGTGCAGGTGGACCGCCCACTGCTCGCCTCCCGCGGCATCTACCTGCTCACCGTCACCGACCCGGCGATCGCCGGCGATTCGAAGAAGACCGCAGAGCTGGCGAAGAAGATCGACCGCTCGTCAGCCGTGGACTTCGCCGAGCCGAACTACAGCACAACCATCGCCGATAGCCGCTTCCACAGCTGGCCGGAAGGAACCCCGGTCGACGCCGGGACCGACCCCACACCATGGATAAACCAACCCATCACCGGGTACCTCAACCTCACTGCCGCGCACGAAATCACCGCCGGCGCCGGGAGCGTCGTCGCTGTCCTGGACACCGGCTCCGACCCGACCCACCCCGCCCTGGCCGGTCATCTGCTCGCCGGCTACGACTATGTGGATGATGACCATGACCCCACCGACGAGCCGCAACAAATAGACACCAACCACAACGGCATTCCCGACGAAGCCTACGGCCACGGCACCTTCGTCGCCGGGACCGTCGCTCTCGTCGCCCCCGAAGCCCGGATCATGCCCATGCGGGTCCTGAACAGTGACGGCACAGGGAACGTATTCATCCTTGCCCAAGCCATCTCCGACGCCGCCAACGCCGGTGCCGACGTGATCAACCTCAGCTTGGGTACCTCCTCCAAGAACGACTCAAAGCTCCTCGACGAGGTCATCAAGGACGTCCAGAAACGCGGCGTCATCGTCGTCGCCGCCGCCGGAAACGCCGACAGTAAGGACCGCCAATACCCCGCCCAGAACAAGGATGTCCTCGCGGTCGCCTCCAACACACTCGACGGCGCTCAGGTCTCCGGATTCTCCAACTGGGGAGATTGGGTCTCCGTCGCCGCCCCCGCCGATCACGTGCTGGGACCCGTACCCGGCGGCCGCTACGCCTGGTGGGCCGGCACCTCCGTCGCTACTCCCCAGGTCAGTGGTCAGGTTGCGCTCATCAACGCCCTCGGCCCCGA
>CBDTZB010000141.1:0-6576 GCA_965364795.1 uncultured Nocardioides sp. | reverse complement strand
CCACATGGCCGGGATGATCGAGCCGAAGCCCCGACAGGCCGCGCAGGGACGCAGGGTGCGAATCTCGCCCAGGAAGGACCGCTGCACGTGCGCAACCTCGCCTTGGCCGCGGCAGGTCTCACACGGCTTGGGCCTCGATCCCGCTGCCGCACCGCTGCCGGTGCACACGGTGCACACCACGGCGGTGTCGACCTTCAACTCGCGGGTCGCGCCGAAGGCCGCTTCGGCTAGGTCGATCTCCAGGCGAATCAGGGCGTCCTGTCCACGGCGTACCCGGGAACGAGGACCTCGGCCTCCACCGCCGCCACCCCCAGCGCCGGGTTGGCCACCGAAGAAGGCGTCCATGATGTCGGTGAAGGAGAACCCGGCGCCTTGGCCGAAGTCCTGACCGCCACCGAAGGGGTTGCCGCCCCGGTCGTAGGAGGCGCGCTTCTGCGGGTCCGAGAGGACTTCGTACGCCGCAGTGACCGCCTTGAACTTGTCCTGGCTCACCGGGTCGGGATTGACGTCAGGGTGCAGTTGGCGGGCCAGTTTGCGGTAGGCCTTCTTGATGGTGTCGGCGTCTGCGGCTTGATCGACACCAAGCAGGTCGTAGAGGTCGGAGCTCAACGTGGGTTCCTTTTGGCTTCGGCGGGGCGGGGGTCAGTTGGTCGAGGGTTGTGGGTTGAGGAGGACACCGTCACCCCTCGTCAAGAATGCGAGAGACATAACGGGCTACGGCTCGGACCGAGGCCATCGTTCCGGGATAATCCATGCGCGTAGGACCAACGACTCCCAGCGTGGCCAGGGAATCGTCGTTGGGGCCGTAGCCCGTGGTGACAACGCTGGTGGAGGCGAGTTCCTCATAGGGGCCCTCGGCTCCGATGCGAACCGTCACCATCCCACCGCTGGTCGCCTCGCCCAAGAGGCGCAAAAGAACGACGTGCTCCTCAAGAGCCTCCAGAAGTGGGCGCACCGCGGAGTCGAAACTGTCGCCGTATCGGGCCAGGTTGCTGGCGCCACCGACGGCCATCCGCTCATCGCTGCGGTGGTCGCTCATTGCCTCGACGAGCACCTCAGCCACGGCGGTGGTGATCGAGGGGTTCAGCGGGGTGCTGGGCTCGGTCATGGCGATCAGACCGCGCAACGCGGTGACCGCGTCGGCGATGATCTCCCCGGTGGCGGTCAGGTTCACCCGTGAGCGCAGCGCGGCCAGATCTTCATCGGCGATCTCCGCCGACAGTTCTAGGATCCGCTGCTCGACCCGCCCGGTGGACAGGATCAGCACGATCAGCAGGCGGTCCGGGGCCAGGGCGACCAGTTCGATGTGACGCACGGTCGAGCGCGACAGGGTGGGGTACTGGACGACCGCAACCTGTCGGGTGAGTTGGGACAGCACCCGCACGGACCGTTGGACAACGTCATCGAGGTCGACGGCTCCGTCGAGGAACGTGGAGATGGCCCGCTTCTCCGCGCTGCTCATCGGCTTGACGGTGGTGAGCCGATCCACGAAGAGGCGGTAGCCCTTGTCGGTGGGGACCCGCCCGGCGCTGGTGTGAGGTTGAGTGATGTACCCCTCCTCCTCCAGCGCGGACATGTCGTTGCGCACGGTGGCCGGGGAGACCCCCAGCCGGTGCCGCTCGACGAGAGCCCGGCTCCCGACCGGTTCCTCGGTGGCGACGTAGTCCTCGACGATGGCGCGTAGGACCGACAGTCGACGCTCTTCCTGCATCGGTTCCTCCTTCTCATCGCCTGACGCGGGTTGGCACTCGGTTCATTCGAGTGCCAACCCTACCGGCCGACGGGTCGCGACTCGACTCTGCACGCATGCGAGAACCCTCACGGTCCGATGCTGCCGACTGCGCCAGCGTCGACCCCCGTAGCCTGCGAGCGTGCCGTTCTCCGAAGTCGCCGACCGCGTTTGGGTCGCCCGCTATCCCTGGTTCGACGTCAATGTCTGCGCAGTGGGGGGCGAATCCGGCTTGGTGGTCGTGGACACCCACGCTTCCTCCGCCGCCGCCGCACAGGTGCTGACCGACCTGAAGTCCCTCGGACTGGGGCCGGTCACGGCCGTGATCAACACCCACGAGCACTTCGACCACACCTTCGGCAACGCGGCCTTCCGGACGGAGTACGACGCCGTACCCATCTACGCCCACGAGGTCGCGGCCGAGCAGACTTTGGCCGCCGGCGAACGCATCAAACGCGAGTACGCCGCCGGCGACGACCCGCGCCGGGAAGAGATTCTCGCCACCGACATCGTTCCAGCGCAGACCACCTTCTCCTCCGTCTCCGTGATCGACCTCGGGGATCGGGTCCTGGAACTGATTCACCCCGGACGCGCGCACACCGCGGGTGACCTGGTTGTTCGGGTTCCGGACGCCGACGTGCTCCTGGCGGGCGACCTGATCGAGGAATCCGCCGCGCGTCACGCCACGCCCGGCTTCGGCTCCGATTGCTTCCCTTTGGAGTGGCCCCTCGCCCTCGACATCGTCCTGGGTCTCACCGGTCAGTCCACGGTCGTCGTCCCCGGCCACGGGGCGCCCGTGGACCGGGAGTTCGTGGAGATCCAACGCAACAACATCGGCATCGTCGCCGAAACGATCCGTGATCTCGCCACCCGAGGCGTTCCTGTGGGTCAGGCCCTTGAATCAGCGCAGTGGCCCTTCCCCGCGGCTGAGCTCGCTGACGCCGTACGGCGCGGCTACGAGCACCTCCCCCGGAGCCAGAAGCGTCTCCCCCTGGTGTGATCAGGCTCTGGTGGGGCCGAGCTCGAGATAGGGATCAGGATCGCCCATCGGGGTGAGGCCGGCAGCGAGCTGCGTGATTAGCGTCGGTCCATGAGCGGACACGACGAAGCACCCACCACCGGTATCGACGACGATGCCCTCCCGGACGACCTCGTTCCCAGCGATGACAACCCGCTGGCGAAGGGGTTGGCCGACGGAGAGACCGTGGACGACCTGATGGAGAACGACAAGCCGGTCGAGGACTCGGCTCAGCAGGTCGACGAGGCCAGCGTCACCGATTGATTCCGGCGCGGCACCCTCGCCGACCGGAGGCCTGTAACTAGCGTGGGCCAGGTGAACAATCGCTACGGAAACGACGTCCTGTCCGGGGACTGGCGTGTGCCCAAGCGTGGCCGCGCAGTCGACACCGCAGCCGATCTGGGCTTGGTCGTGGAGGAAGTGACCACCGACTGGTGCGGCGAGATCGTGGCCGTCGACCGCGACCTGCACACGGTGACGCTCGAGGACCGGCGTAGCCGCCGTCGTACCTTCCCGCTGGGCCCAGGCTTCCTTCTCGAGGGCAAACCCGTCATCCTCACCGCCCCGATCAGGACGACCGCGCCAGCCCGGCCCACCCGCACAGCCTCCGGATCGATCGCCGTCCACAACGCTCCCGCTCGGGTCGCCCGCGCCAGCCGGATCTTCGTCGAAGGCCGCCACGACGCCGAGCTCGTCGAGAAAGTCTGGGGCGACGATCTGCGGATCGAGGGTGTGGTGGTCGAGTACCTCGCCGGCGCCGACGACCTCGTCGATCACCTGCGGGCCTTCGGACCCGGACCCACCCGACGCGTCGGCGTCCTCTTGGACCACCTGGTGGCCGGTTCCAAGGAGACCCGGATCGCGCAGGACGTGACCCACTCATCGTTCGGCAAGCACGTCCGCGTCGTCGGCCACCCCTACGTCGACGTGTGGGCCGCGGTGAAGCCAGCCCGGCTCGGGCTCGAGGCGTGGCCCGAGATCCCTCGCAGCGTCGAGTGGAAGAAGGGCGTGTGCGCGCATCTCGGATGGCCGCATGCGGACCAGGCCGACATCGCCCGGGCCTGGAAACACATCCTGTCGCGAGTCAATTCCTACGAGGACTGCGAGCCGGCGCTGCTGGGGCGGGTCGAAGAACTGATCGACTTCGTGACCGAGGAGAACTGATCCCACCGAACGTGGGATCAGCCCTCACTCGCACTTAATTCAGGTCCCGTCAGCGCAGCATGTAGCCGTTGGAGTCCTTGGTGTCGGAGACCAACATGATGATGCCGTCGATGAAGGGCCACAAGGCCCCGATGCCGCAGGTCACGAAGGTGACGACGAGTTGGATGACCCCGATCTTGGTGTCACCGATGTAGAAGCGGCCGATCCCCATGGGGATAAGGATCTGTAGGAGACCAGCGATGAGCTTGGTCTTGTCCGAATAGGGGATGCCCGTCCCGGGATGCACGCCGTACGGTGCTCCGGGCTGGCCCATCGGTCCGGCCACCGCTCCTGGCGCGCCGTACGGGCCGGCGCCCTGCGGCGGAGGAGGACCGTAATAGGGCTGCTGCCCCTGTGGCGGAGGCGGTGGCCCGTTGTACGGCGGGTACCCGCCTTCCGGCGGTGGCCCACCCTCGGGCCCGGTCGGGTCGTACGGGTTCGGCTCATTCGGTCCCTGGGTCATGTCGTGCACACTACGGCCGCGAGACCTGGGGAGCCAGGATCTCAGGCGGAGATTCGGCGTACCACCGCGTCCGCGAGGAGCCGACCGCGCAACGTCAGGATCAGCGGTTCCTGCGGGCCACCGTCCTGCACCAGACCCTCGGCGCGCAGCGCCGGGACCGTTGCCCGGCCCGCGTCGTCCAAGGCATCGAGGGCGAGCCCCTCACGCAACCGAATCTCCAGCAGGAGCCGCTCGAAACCGCGGCTCGCTTCATCGAGCACCTCCCGGCCGGCGGCTGGGCTGAACCCTCGTGCCAACCGGTCGGCGTACGCGGCCGGGTGCTTGACGTTCCACCAGCGCACCCCCGCCACATGGGAATGAGCCCCCGGCCCGATCCCCCACCAGTCGGCACCGGTCCAGTACGCCATGTTGTGCCGGCAGCGGGACGCCTCGTCGCGGGACCAGTTGGAGACTTCGTACCAGCCCAGACCAGCCGCTTCGAAGCGAGCGTCAGCCAGGAGGTACTTATCCGCCAGGTCGTCCTCGTCGGGCATCGGGAGTTCGCCTCGGGAGACTCGGCGAGCCAACGCGGTTCCGTCCTCCACGATCAGGGAGTAGGCCGAGATGTGGTCCGGCGCGCAGGCCAGTGCTGCGTCCAGCGTGGTCTCCCACTGGGCGGTGGTCTCGCCGGGGGTGCCGTAGATGAGGTCCAGGCTGATCTGTTCGAAGCCCGCTTCGCGAGCCCAGGCGACCGCCCTCGGCACCCCGTCGGGGTCGTGGGTCCGGTCGAGGACCGCGAGCACCTCAGGGATGGCGGACTGCATGCCGAAGGAGATCCGGTTGATGCCTGCCTCGCGTAGGGCGGCGAGCCGGGTGGGATCGACCGAGTCTGGATTCGCCTCGATGGTGATCTCGGCGTCCTGAACCATCCCGAAGTTGGTGTCGATGGCCTCGATCACTCCTGCCAGATCAGCGGGGTCCAACAGCGTCGGGGTGCCTCCCCCGAGGAAGACCGTGGCGACCGGGAGATCGCGGTCGCCCAGGACGGTGCGTGCGCGGCGTACCTCTTCGACGGCGTAGCCGGAGTACGTCGCCCGGGACACGGTCCCGGGACCGGAGCCCAGCTCCTCGGCGGTGTAGGTGTTGAAGTCGCAGTACCCGCAACGGACGGTGCAGAACGGCACATGAACGTAGAACCCGAACGCTCGCTGACCCAACTCGTCCAGGGCGGGTTGCGGGAGCGCCCCGTCTTCGGGTGCGGGATCTCCGGTCGGCAGGGCAGGCATCCCACCATCGTGTCATCTCACGAAATGCGAACGGGCGCCCACGGCCCTTGGCCGTGGACGCCCGTTCGTCAGAGGATCGAACTTAGTTGTAGAACGCCGCAATCCGCTCGGCGTTGTTCGTCTCCACGACGTTGCGCTTGACCTTCATCGAGGGGGTCAGCTCGCCCGACTCGATGGTCAGGTCGTGGTCGAGGATCTCCCACTTCTTGATGGTCTCCCAGCGGTTGACCTTCTCGTTGAGTTGGTCGACGTAGCCGGAGACCATTTCCTGAACCTTCTCGGAGTTGACGATCTCGGTGTACGACTTGCCAGCCATGTCGTTCTCCGCCGCCCAGCCCTCCATCGCGTCGGGGTCCAGGGTGATCAGGGCGACCACGAAGTTGCGGTCGTTGCCGAAGACCATGAACTGGCTGGCGTAGGGGCAGACCGCCTTGAACTTCGACTCCAAAGCGTTGGGGGCGATGTACTTGCCACCCGAGGTCTTGAAGAGGTCCTTGATACGGCCGGTGATGGTGAGCATCCCGTCCTCGTCGATGGAGCCCTTGTCACCGGTGCGGAGGAACCCGTCGTCGGTGAGCGTCTTCGCGGTCTCCTCCGGGAGGTTGTGGTAGCCGTCCATGATGTGGGGACCCTTGATCAGGATCTCGTCGCCCTCACCGAGCTTGACCTCACTGCCCGGGAAGGGCTGTCCCACGGTGCCGAACTTGTACTGGTCGGGGTGGTTGACGAACGCCCCGGCCGAGGTTTCAGTCAGGCCGTAACCCTCGAGGATCACGATGCCGGCCGCGTGGAACCATTCAGCGATCTCCTGGTTCAGCGCAGCCGCACCGGAGATGAAGAAGCGAACCCGGCCACCGAAACGGTCGCGGACCTTGCTGTAGACGAGCTTGTCGAACAG
>CBDTZB010000140.1:0-6584 GCA_965364795.1 uncultured Nocardioides sp. | reverse complement strand
TCGCGCCATGAGCAACGAGACGAGCATCGAGTTGGGCAAGGGCACCGGGCCGCTGAGTGGCGTCAAGGTGGTCGAGCTCGCTGGCATCGGCCCCGGGCCGCACGCGTGCATGATTCTGGCGGACCTCGGCGCCGACGTGATCCGCATCGAGCGACCGGGTGGGCAGATGTTCTCCGGCGGCGCCACGATGCTGCTCAACCGCGGCCGGCCCAGCGTGGCGATGAACCTGAAGGACCCCGAGGCCCTTGCCACCGTCTTGGAGTTGATCAAGGGAGCGGACGTGCTCGTCGAGGGCCTCCGGCCAGGCGTGACCGAACGGCTCGGGCTCGGACCCGACGACTGCTTCGCCGTCAACGAACGCCTCGTCTACGGCCGGATGACCGGCTGGGGTCAGGACGGGCCGTTGGCCAAGGCGGCCGGGCACGACATGAACTACATCGCCATCACCGGGGCGCTCTTCGGCCTCGGACAGGACCCGGGCCGGCCGCACTTCCCGGCCAACCTCGTGGGTGACTTCGGTGGCGGATCGACGTACCTCGTCATCGGCATCCTCGCCGCCCTCCTCGAGAGCAAGTTGTCCGGCAAGGGGCAGGTGGTCGACGCAGCGATCGTGGACGGCACCGCGCACCTGAACACGATGACTTCCGCGTTCGTCGCTCAGGGCGGCTACAAGGAGGAGCGCGCAGCGAACCTCCTCGATGGTGGGGTGCCCTTCTACGACATCTACGAGACCTCCGACGCTCTGCACATGTCGGTCGGCGCACTTGAGCCCCAGTTCTTCGACGCGATGATCACGTTGCTGGACATCAAGGACACCTGCCCGGGGCAGATGGAGCTGGAGCGGTACGACGAGATGCGGGCCCTGCTCACCGAGACCTTCGCATCCAAGACCCAGGCCGAGTGGATCGAACTGTTCGAGGGGACCGACGCGTGTGTGGCCGGCATCCTGCCCATCTCGCAGGCCCCGCAGCACCCGCACTTAGCGGCCCGGGGGACGTTCGTCGAGCGGGACGGGATGATCCAGCCCGCCCCGGCGCCGCGCTTCTCACGCACGGAAGCGAGCTTGAGCTTGGCCCCCTCCGCGGTGGCCGGCGAGCACACCCGTGCCGCGTTGACCTCCTGGGGCATCACCGACGTCGAGGGCCTCATCGAGCGGGGTATCGCGGTCCAGCCGTGATGCGCTGGTGAGCAAACCCTGCTCGCCTTCGCTGGCAACCGGTTAGATGGAGACATGACGTCAGCGAACAGTCCCGAACACGTCGACGTGTTGATCATCGGGGCAGGCCTGTCCGGCATCGGTGCCGCGTGTCAGTTGCGGACCTCCCACCCGCAACGTTCGATCGCGCTGCTTGAGTCGCGGGAAACCAGCGGTGGGACGTGGGACCTGTTCAAGTACCCCGGCATCCGCTCGGACTCCGACATGTTCACCTTCGGCTACCGGTGGCGTCCCTGGCCCAGCGACATCTCCCTCGCGGACGGGGGGTTGATCTTGAACTACCTACGCACGGTCGCGCAGGAGTACGGCGTCGACGAGCTGATCCGCTATCGCCACATGGTGACGGCAGCCGACTGGGACAGCGCCACCTCGCGCTGGACCGTCGCGGTCGACATCGACGGTGAAACCAGCAGCATCACCTGCAACCTGCTGTGGGGAGCCTCCGGCTACTACAACTACGAGCAGGGGCATGTCGTGGACTTCCCGGGTCAGGACGATTTCGCAGGTCAGATCATCCATCCCCAGCACTGGCCCGAGGACCTCGATTACGCAGGCAAGAGGGTCGTGGTGATCGGTAGCGGCGCCACGGCCGTGACGCTGGTTCCGTCCATGGCTGACCAGACGGAGCACATCACGATGCTGCAGCGCAGCCCGACCTACATCCTGCCCGTCCCCGCGCGCGACCCGTTGGCCAAACTGCTGACCAGCCTGCCGAGGAAGGCGTCCTATCCCATCGTCCGGTGGAAGAACGTGCTGCTGATGGTCGGCAGCTACCAGTTCTCCAGGCGCTTCCCGAATGCGATGAAGAAGGTCGTGCGCAAGGGGGCCGAGAAGGTCCTCCCTGACGAGGTGTCCTTCGACGAGCACTTCCAACCGACGTACAACCCCTGGGATCAGCGGCTGTGTGCGATTCCCGACGGCGACCTCTTCAAGGCCATGCGCCGCGGGAAGGCGTCGGTCGTCACCGACACCATCGAGACCTTCGACGAGACCGGCATCCGTCTCACCTCGGGGGACCACCTCGACGCGGACATCATCATCACCGCCACGGGCCTGAGCATGCGGATGTTCGGAGGGATCGACTACTCGGTCGACGGTGAGAAAATGGATCTCTCCGAGTCGATGTCCTACAAGGCGCTGATGCTCAGCGGCATCCCCAACTTCATCTACACGATGGGCTACACCAACGCCTCGTGGACGTTGAAGGCCGACCTCGTCGGGGAGTACGTCGCCCGCCTGCTCACCCACATGGACAACACGGGCAGGACCGCGGTGGTCCCGGTCCGGGACGAGGCAGTGGGGGAGCGCCCGTTCATGGACCTGTCTTCGGGCTACATCCAGCGCGCCATCGATGACCTGCCCAAGCAGGGTGACCGGGCGCCGTGGCTGCTGAAGCAGAACTATCTGACCGACGTACGCACGATCCGGCGTGGTGACATCGAGGACGGGGTCCTGCGCTTCTCGTGACCGCCCGGGCCGGGTGTGCTCAGCAGCGACGACGTGACCTCGCCCACTTACCGGCCGTAATTGCCGCAGTAATTCACCCAGATCACACGCGTACCACTACGGTGGAGCCACCAGTCCGGCAAGTCTTGCCCCGGACTCACGCGTAGCCGGTCACTCGGAGCGGCACGCCCCTCGATCCTCTTGTGGTTCGAGGCTGCTACTTCGCACCCCGCAACCGGCGGGGTCAGCTTGGTGAGACACCCACCAACGTGAGTGATACCAACATGTCTTCTGAATTCGCCGCTCTCGGCGTGCCCAACAACCTTGTCCGCCTGCTGGCTGACCAAGGCATCACCGTTCCTACCCCCATCCAGGCCGCGACGCTGCCCGACTCCTTGGCCGGACGCGACGTCCTGGGCCGTGGCCGGACCGGCTCCGGCAAGTCCTACGCCTTCCTGCTGCCGCTGGTCGCCCGGCTGACCGACACCGGCCGTCCGGCCGAGTCGCGCAAGCCCCGCGCCCTGATCATGGCCCCGACCCGCGAACTGGTCGGCCAGTTGCACGAGGCCCTCAAGCCGTTGGCGAAGGCCAACAACCTGAGCACCCTCACCATCTTCGGTGGCGTCGGCCAGGGCCCCCAGGTCACCGGTCTGCGCAACGGCGTCGACATCGTGCTGGCCTGCCCCGGCCGCCTCGAGGACCTGATCAGCCAGCGCGCTTGCGACCTGTCCAACGTCGAGATCACCGTTCTCGACGAGGCCGACCACATGGCCGACCTGGGCTTCCTGCCCGCCGTACGTCGCATCCTGGACCAGACGCCCCGAAGCGGTCAGCGCCTGCTGTTCAGCGCCACGCTCGACAAGGCGATCGACGTCCTGGTCAAGAAGTTCCTGACCAACCCCATCACCCACGAGGCGGACTCGGCGCAGTCTCCGGTCTCGAAGATGGACCACCACGTCCTGCAGATCCACCGCGACAGCCGCGTCCCGGTCCTGGTCGACCTGGCCAGCGCGCCCGGCCGCACCGTGGTCTTCACGCGCACCAAGCACGGCGCCAAGGCGCTGACCAAGCAGCTGAACAAGAACGGCGTCCCTGCCGTGGAGTTGCACGGAAACCTCAGCCAGGGTGCCCGCACCCGCAACATGGACGCGTTCCATGAGGGCAAGGCCACCACGCTGGTCGCCACCGACATCGCCGCCCGCGGCATCCACGTCGACGACGTCGCGCTGGTCATCCACGCCGACCCGCCGGCCGAGCACAAGGCCTACCTCCACCGCTCGGGCCGTACGGCGCGTGCCGGTGCCGCTGGCACGGTCATCACGTTGATGACCAGCGAGCAGGTTCGCGATGTGCGTGACCTGACCCGCGCGGCTGGCATCAAGCCGACCATCACTCGCATCGACGGCTCCAGCCACCCGATCCTCCTCACCCTCGCTCCCGGCGAACGGACGACCGTGCCGGGCGGCCTGGTTATCTCGCTGCCGCCGGGCTCCGGCGGCGTTGGCGGAGCCCGCTCGACGCGGGGCAACTCCGCGGGCGGTGGCGGCGGCCGTGGCCGTGGACCCAAGACGGGCTCCGGCTCGGGCGGCGGTCAGTCGCAGGGTCGGTCGCGTAGCAAGGCGGGTCAGGGTGCTGCCCGTGGCGGTAAGCCTGCCGGTGGCGGCAACCGCAGCCGTAGCCGCAGCGGTGCGGCGGCTGGTTCGGGCGGTGGGCGTTCCACGGGTGGACGCTCCGGTGGCCACAGCGCCGCTTCGTTCAGCTCGCGCTGACCTGACGTACTTCTGCCAACCCAGGGTGATCCGGCGCACTGTGCGTTTGCGATTACCGTGGGTTGGGCACAGTAGAGATGGACGGCGCGACGACCAGGTCTCGCCACTGACATGAAGGAGGCACCCATGGGAGCCGACGACAAGATCAGCAACAAGTTCCAAGACCTGAAGGGTCAGGCCAAGGAGACCACCGGCAGCGCGACCGGTAACGAGAGCCTCGAAGCCGAAGGCAAGGGCGACCAGGCCTCGGCATCCCTCAAGGACGGCGTCGAGAAGGTCAAGGACGCCGCTTCGGACATCAAGGACTCCTTCAAGAAGTAGTCCTCGTCACTGAATTCTTCAATCACCCCTTCATCCTCGTAAAGTCGCGGATGGAGGGGTGATTGCTTTGTCTAACTGGGTTAAACGGTCGTTGGTCGACGTCGTCGCGCGCGACCAGCAGGACACCCCGGCGCAGTTGCGCCGTCGCCAACTGGTCACGATCGGCTTCGTTGTTCTCGGTGCCGTGGTCCTCGCCCTGTCCCTGCGGATCGAGCCTGGCAACGTCTGGTTCTACCCCGCAACCCTCGGCCTGGCCGCTGTGTGGACCGTGGGCGCGCTCAGTTCTGGCCGCCTGCACCTGGGCCGGATCGCGTGGGGCGACGGGTTCGTTCGTCCGATCGTCACGCCTATCGCGATGGGGTTGGTCCTGGGCCTGATCTTCGTCGTCGGGGCGTTGATCATTCGCGAGATCCCGTTCCTGGCCGATCAGGTCAACTCGATCCTCGAGTACGCCGATGCCGGGTGGCTCCCCATCCTGGTGATCATCACCGCCGTCAACGGCATCGCCGAAGAGCTCTTCTTCCGCGGCGCCGCCTACGCCGCCATCACTCGCAACCCGGTCGCGTGGACGACCCTGGCCTACGCCGTCGCCACGATGGCCACCGGCAATGTGATGCTCAGCTTCGCCGCGGTGATCCTCGGCGTGGTCGTCGGACTCCAACGACGCGCCTCCGGCGGAATCCTCGCGCCGATCTTGACCCACGTCACTTGGTCACTGTCGATGCTGCTGATCCTGCCGCTGCTTATCACCTGACCGTCGCGCCCCGCAGGTCTGCGGTCTATCGCTGAACGGTGGCGCCCTTGATCGGGCCGACCTCGTCGTACCGGCTGTCGCCGAGCAGCACCGACCGTAGGAAACCGACCGCGTAGTGCTCGGTCACGTCGAAGGCTCGCGCCACCGCAGCCGGGTCATCGCAGGTGTCCCCGGTCTGGCCGCGGATAGCGTCGGCTGCGCCGGCTGGCACCGCGTCGCCGCCGTTCTCGATGGCCTCGGCGATGGCACACACGTCGGTCAGTGAGTTGTGCCCGGCGCCCTTGATCACCACCAGACTCGAATCCCCGCGGCTGCGATCTACCGGTCGCGTCGACTGAGGCTTGACGGGTGTCGTGGTGTCCGCACTGCCGGTCACGACCAACATCGGGACGTTGATAGCCGTCAGGTCGGCGTCACTCAACAGCTTGGAGTACGGCGCCAGGGGGACGATCGCGTCCACCCGAGGATCTGCGGGGATTCCGTCGTACCCGCCGGCGGCCGCAAGGGCGGTGAACCCACCGAAGGAGTGGCCCATCACGGCGATCTTCTCGACATCAACCAGGCCCGAGGCAAGTTCGTCGGACTCCAGCCGGTCCAACACGACGCCGACGTCGAGCACGCGGTTGGTGGCGGTCACCTCCGGTGTGGTCTGGGTGCCCAGCAACAGGTCGACCGCGGTGTTCCCTGGGTGATCGAGGGAAGCGACCACGAACCCATGAGAGGCCACGGTCTCGACGATCGACGCGCTCTGCTGCCGGGTGCCGCCGAACCCGTGCGAGAACACCACGACGGGGAAGGGCCCCTCGGTCGAGGCGGGACTGCCGATGGTGGAGAGCGCCGAGTCGAAGGCCACCCCGGGGATCAGTTCGTACGGCGAGGGTGCGCTCGCTTCGGCTGAGGGATACCAGACCTCCACCGCAAAGGTGCGATTCTCGCGAGCGGGATCCACGACCTGTTCGGTGCGGCGACCGACGGAGTAGGGGCCGGGCTCCGATGGGTCTGGGGTTTCCGCGTTCTGGCTCGCTTCCGGGGACTCGGCGGGGCTGCTGCTGGCCGAGGAGGTGGGCCGAGGGTTCGA
>CBDTZB010000139.1:0-6588 GCA_965364795.1 uncultured Nocardioides sp. | reverse complement strand
ATCGAGATGGGTCACATCTTCCAACTCGGCCGCAAGTACGCCGAGGCTCTGGATCTGAAGGTGCTTGACGTCAACGGCAAGCTCGCCACCGTCACCATGGGCTCCTACGGCATCGGACCCTCGCGCGCCGTTGCGGTGATCGCCGAAGGGACCCTCGACGAGGTCGGCCTGTGCTGGCCCCGCAACGTGGCACCTGCCGACATTCACCTGGTCGCGGCGGGCAAGGATCCGGCGCTCTTCGCCGCCGCTGAGCAGATCGCGGCCGAGCTGTCGGCGGCCGGCCTCGACGTGATCTACGACGACCGCACCGGCAAGATCAGCCCCGGAGTGAAGTTCAAGGACGCCGAGCTGATCGGCGTACCCACCATCGTGGTCGTCGGCAAGGGACTCGTCGACGGCGTCGTGGAGGTCAAGGACAGGGCCACCGGAGAGCGCGAGGACGTCCCGGTCGATCGCGTGGTCGCCCACCTGGTGTCGCTGGTCAGGTCCTGACGAGGTGCCCCGCGATGTAGAGCGGGGCCCGACCGCGCATTCCGGCTGGTGTGATGAGTTCCATCAGGCGTAGGCAGTAGACGACCCGTTGGGCCAGCACGGTGGGGGCGTTGAGGAGAGTAGCCAGCTCCGCGGTCGTGAAGGTGTCATCAGGAAGGTTCGCGCCCAGAAGTCCGAGCGCGTCAACTGGTTGACGGATCTCGTGTCTACCGAGCACCTCGACGAGATGCCGGACCCCGGGGTCCTTGGTACGACGCCCCGATCGGCTGCGAGTCGGCGCAGGCGCTCGGATGTGGTCCTCGCGGCAGAGCAGCACCTCGACAACGAGATGGGGGTGCCCCACCAGCGACGGGAAGGCAACCAATCGGTCGAAGACCTCGAGTGCGCCACCGGACTTGGGTGAGCGGCGTTCGGAGAGGATCACCCCATCGGCGTCGACCCGCACGATCCGACGCTCCGCGGGCACCGGGTAGACGATGCGCATCCGGTGCTGATCCAGCAGGCCGTCGAGTTTGGGTCCCAAGGGCCCGAAGCCCCCGGTCTGAATCTCCACCAGCTCACCGTCCGCCCGAACCAGATCGATGACCCAACGGTCCATCGGGACCTCGAACCGATCCTCGGGCCCGGCCAACCACTGTTTGACGGCGGCATGCAGCGGCCCCTCACCCAGCTCGCCGATTCCGCTCACGGAGAAACATCATGGTCGCTCCCTCATATCGGGTCGTCTGCGGGACTGATCTACGACCATTTTTGAGGGAGCCGACGGCCTGTGGATGACCGGTCGCGTCGAGGGGCTGGACTTGGCACGCTCGCGGGGTGAGTCATCGATGGGAGCCGAGGTGTGAACGGCCCGTCGATCTGGTCCGGCCGGTCCGGGTCGATCCGACGGGCATCTCCGGGCCGACGCGGGGACAGTCGCGGACAGGTGCGTGGCGGCGTACCTCCGCGGGCTTCTTCGTGCCCAGTGCCGCCCCATCACATCGGCCGGAACAGCGGCTGGTGGAGCAGGCCGTGCGGCTCCCGTCGGGCGGCGCGGTCACTGGGTGGGCGGCCTGCCGGTGGTGGGGCGCGGCGTTCTTCGATGGCTTAGAGCCCGACGGTAGGACGATGATTCCGGTCCGTCTCGCCGTCGGCCCGAACGGGAAGACCCGGGGTGATCGGGACTGCTCCGTCAGTTACGAGAGGCTGGACGGTTCCGACATCGCTGCCGCATCCTGGCCCCCGGTCACCTCCCCGGAGCGGGCGGCCTTCGACGAGGCGCGCAGGACGGGAGACGTGCGCGACGCCGTCGTCGTCCTCGAGAACCTGGCCGCAGCTCGAGTGACTTCTCCTAGGAGGGTCGCGGAGTACGCCGCACGACGCCCCGGTGCTCGCCGAGTGGGCGTTGTGCGAGCGGCGGTCCCGCTGAGCGGTGAGCACAGCCGGTCCCCGAACGAGACTCGCCTGAAGTTGATCTGGCTACTGGACGCAGGTCTGCCCGCCCCTCTGGTGAACTGCTCCGTCCTGGATCTCTCCGGGCGGCTTCTGGGCATCGCCGACCTGCTCGATCCCGTGTCCGGCCTCGTGGTGGAGTTCGACGGCGCCGACCACCGATCGGCGAGACGACACAGCAGCGACGTCGACCGGGAGGCCGGGTTTCGCGCGGTGGGCCTGGAGGTGGCACGGGTGACCGGTCCAGATCTGTTCGCACCGCCACGAGTGGTCGCGAGACTGCATGCGGCCCGCGCCCGGGCCCGCTTCGAGGCGGCAACGAAACGCAGATGGTTCGCGAGGCCCGAGCCTGACTCTCTTGACGATTGCCTGGACCGGCGGGACCTGGCCATCGCCCGCGGCTCTGCTTCCCTCCGCCTGGGTCGTTGAACAGGTCTTTGCGCCACCAAAGCTGAGGGAGCCGCAAACGTCCACGGTCGGCGCTGATCTCGACGGTGGCGGCGGAAACGGGTTGACTGGCGCCATGACTTCTCTGCAGCCCGACTCGAATCGTCCTGCCGCTCTCGCCGCTTGGCACGCCATCGCGGGGGCGCGCGACGCTGCAGGGCTGGACGCGTTGCTGTCCGACGACGTGGTCTTCCGGTCGCCAGCCATCCACACTCCGCAGGCGGGCAAGGCTCTGACGACCATGTACCTGCACGGGGCCCTGGCGGTCTTGGGTCCGACCCTGACCTACCTCGCCGAGTGGTACGACGACAGCTCGGCCGTGCTGGAGTTCGAAGCCGTCATCGGCGAGGGCGACCAAGCCCGGACCATCCACGGGATCGACATGCTCCGCTGGAACGGCCAGGACCAACTGACCTCGTTCACCGTGATGGTCCGCCCCTACAAGGGACTCGAGGCGCTGATGGGGGCCATGGTGAGCCGACTCGACGGTTAGGACGGGTCCGCGCCCCCACGGAGTTGCAAAGCCAAACTTTTGCAGTTTCTTGCAATGCAACTTTGTGATGCGAGTAGGTCGTTCCGGTTTCCGGACGGAGGCCTCATGCTTTTCCATGAAGGCACCGGATCCCACCCCTGTGCCTTCATGTGGCCTCTGTCCCAGGCCCTAACGGTCCGCATACTCGTTTTCCGGGGAACATCTCGGGCGTTCCCCGCAAAACGAGTTCGCGGACCGTTGCCATTTCTGCTGGGTCGGCTCAGCCCACAAGGCCGAGTTGGCTCCTCAGCGAGCCGGGTACTCATCACTGCCGGGAAACATCTGCGGCCTTCCTGCGAGTCCCAATTCCAGTACTGCTGTTTCCTGCAACCGGGTGATAGGCCACCGGCGGTCGGTACCGGTGCTGGAGGCCACCAGTGCGGCGTAGGAAGTGGAGACGGCGCGCTGCACGTCGAGAGCGAGGCCCTCGATGACCTCGGTGGTGCTCAGATCATCGGGCAGTGAGTAGGCAGTTTCCGCGACAACGGGCACGTCTCCGGCGTCGCTGACGAGTTCGACGAGCCGGTCGCGGGCCGCTCGGTGTTCGGTGTACGCGTCGGTCAGGACGTCGTAGAGGTCAGGTGACTGGGTCTGGGAGGTCTGCGCGCCCAGGACCGCGATCAGGTAGACGGCAGCGTGCTCGGAGGCAAGCGTCTCCTGCAGAGCGTCGAGGTAGGTCACGCGGCGGTCCCTGTCAGATCGGCAAGGTGTTGAGCGATTGAGGCGGAGACTGAAGCCAGGAGTTTGGCCACCTGACCTGCGTCGGCGCGTTCTGCTGCTCGCGCAATCTGCTGTTGGAGGGTCCGTTCGGCCTGTACCAGCCGACGCCGATCGCGGGCCGGCTTGCCGGTGGCCGTTGCGAGCTCGCTGGGCTCTGCATCCGCCCCGTCAGGCGCGAGGACCGCCAGGTGCGCTGCGTGCATCTGCGCGAGTCCCCGCAACTCCCGCCGCAGACCCGAGTGACGTCGGCGTACTGCGTCGACCCGAAGGCTGCGGGCCACGATCAGAGCGACGACCTCGCGAACGAGGGCGACATCTGAGTCCGGATCCGGGCTCGCAGTGGTGGTGGCCCCGGACCCGTCAGGAGCGGGTAGGGGAGCGCGTGGGTCGAGATCCTGCAGGTCGCAACCGCTCACAGACACGCCGAGGACGCCGATCCCGACGGTCAGTAGCCCGCGGCGGGTGGCAGTGGGTGAGTGCTCGGACACAGCGCGACCCTAGACGACCGTGGTGGGGCCCCTGGCGCGCTAGGGTGGACACGTTCCACCACAACAGCACAGGAGGGTCGCCATCATGAGCAAAGAGGCGGAAATTGCCGACCGTGTAGAGGCGGAGGTGAATGGCCCACTGAGCGTCCTGGGACTTGACGTCGAGGCTGTGGAACTCACCCCGGCCGGGAAGCGACGCGTGTTGCGCATCGCCGTCGACAAGGACGGTGGGGTGACCATGGACGACGTTGCCGATGCGACCAAGGCCATCGATGAACTTCTTGAGACGTCGTCGGCCATGGGCCAGCACCCGTACACCCTCGAGGTCACCTCGCGAGGGGTGGAGCGTCCCTTGACCCTGCCGCGGCACTGGCGTCGCAACGTCGACCGACTGGTCAAGGTCACCGACGTCGATGGTGCGGTGCAAACCGGCCGGATCCTGGAGAGCGACGAGGACGGCGCGACCATCGAGGTCGACGCAAATCCCGTGCGCATCGCCTACGGCGAGGTCGCCAAGGCGCTGATCCAGATCGAGTTCAAGCGCCGGAACCCCACTACTACAGCATCGGAGTCCGAGGCTGACCTCGCGTCGGCCGAGGACGAGAAGGAGAACGACTGATGGACATCGATATGAGCATTCTGCGCAGTCTGGAGCGGGAGAAGGAGATCTCCTTCGATGTGCTCGTTGACGCCATCGAGCAGGCGCTACTCACGGCCTACCAGAAGACTCCGGGAGCTCGGGACAAGGCGCGCGTCGTGCTCGACCGCAAGAACGGGCACGTCACCGTCCACGCGACCGAGGTCGACGACGAGGGTAACGAGATCGGCGAGTTCGAGGACACGCCAGCAGACTTCGGCCGGATCGCCGCGACGACCGCGAAGCAGATCATGCTGCAGCGGCTGCGCGACGCCGAGGACGACATCCGGTTCGGCGAGTTCTCCGGCAAGGAGGGCGACATCATCTCCGGGGTCATCCAGCAGGGCCGTAACCCTGACGATGTGATGGTCGACCTCGGCAAGTTGGAGGCCATGCTGCCCCCCAGTGAGCGCGTCCCGGGGGAGGACTACTCCCACGGAACCCGGATCAAGTGCTTGGTGATCTCGGTCCGCAAGGGCATGCGGGGTCCCCAGATAACTCTGTCGCGCTCTCACCCGAATCTCGTTAAGAAGCTGTTCGCCCTCGAGGTGCCTGAAATCGCCAGCGGAGTGGTGCAGATCGCCGGCATCGCCCGCGAAGCCGGACACCGCACCAAGATCGCGGTGTGGACCGAAGCGGCCGGGGTGAACCCCAAGGGTGCCTGCATCGGACCCATGGGCCAGCGGGTCCGCAACATCATGTCCGAGCTGCACGGCGAGAAGATCGACATTGTCGATTGGTCGAAGGACCCAGCCACTTTGGTGGCCAACGCACTGTCTCCGGCGCGGGTGAACAGCGTAAAGATCGTGGATCTTGCCGCCAAGTCAGCCCGCGTGATCGTGCCGGACTACCAACTCTCCCTAGCTATCGGCAAGGAGGGCCAGAACGCCCGGCTCGCCGCCCGACTCACCGGGTGGCGCATCGACATCCACGGTGACGAGGAAGACTCCGCCTAGGAGTCGAGCCAGGCGGTGGTTAGCCCCCGGCAGGGCCGTGCGGCTATGCTGGGTAACGGTGATCCACCTAGACGTTCCTCGCGCTCGGACCCTGTCCGGAAGTGAGCCGACCTCGGGATCAGGTCCGATTCGGACCTGTATCGGATGTCGCAGGAGGGCCACCAAACGCGAGTTGTTGCGGGTTACCGTCGGCTCGGACATTCACGGCGAACCTGTCGTGGTGGCTGATCCGTTGGGCACCCGACCCGGCCGGGGAGCACATGTGCACCCCACCGCCGAGTGTGTCGACCTCGCGGTGTCACGCAAAGCATTCGGGCGCGCCCTCCGGGTCGGGCCTGCGATGCCGGTGGCACCACTGGACGAACACCTTCACCACGCAACGACCGAACCGAAATGACCGGCTCACCAGCCGGGCAGACCGAAGCACCACTGATCAGAAGCAGGAGCAGCAGCTCATGAGCACTCGATGAGTACTTACCGATGAGTTTGCAACACCCACCAACGGTCTGAGTAAAGCCCCGGGACATCCGGGTCTCAGGCCAGAAGGAGAATTGTGGCCAAGACCCGAGTCCACGAACTCGCTAAAGAGTTCGGAGTCGAGAGCAAGTTTGTTCTCGAGAAATTTAAAGAGATGGGTGAGTTCGTCAAGTCGGCGAGTTCCACCGTCGAAATGCCGGCGGAGCACCGTTTCCGCAAGGAGTACGGCGAGTCCCTGAAGGCTGCAGCCGCTGCTGCCGCCCCCGTGGTGGAGAAGCCCGCCACGCCCCGTCCGCCAGGTAAGAAGGCCGCCCCCAAGGCGGAGCCGGCTCCTGAGCCCACGCCCGAGCCCGCAGCCGCCGAGGCGGAGTCGACGCCCGAGAAGCCCACGGAGATCCCCGCCGACGG